>NZ_DAIQNN010000003.1:0-111947 GCF_036788415.1 Rubrimonas sp.
CGACGCCGTGGCGGTTGAAGACGCGCACTTCCACGACCGTGCCGAAATCGCCGGGCGCCATGCGCAGCGAGGTGTCGCGCACGTCCGAGGCCTTCTCGCCGAAGATGGCGCGGAGCAGCTTCTCCTCCGGCGTCATCGGGCTTTCGCCCTTTGGCGTGATCTTGCCGACGAGAATGTCGCCGGGCCCCACTTCGGCCCCGATATAGACGATGCCCGCCTCGTCGAGGTTGCGCAGCGCTTCCTCGCCGACATTGGGGATGTCGCGGGTGATCTCCTCCGGCCCGAGCTTGGTGTCGCGGGCCATGATCTCGTATTCCTCGATGTGGATCGAGGTGAACACGTCGTCCTTGACGATGCGCTCGGAGATCAGGATCGAGTCCTCGTAGTTGTAGCCGTTCCACGGCATGAACGCGACCAGCACGTTCTTGCCCAGAGCCAGTTCGCCCAGATCGGTGCTGGGGCCGTCGGCCAGAACGTCGCCCTTGTTCACCAGATCGTTCACCTTCACCAGCGGGCGCTGGTTGATGCAGGTGTTCTGGTTGGAGCGCTGGAACTTGCGCAGCCGGTAGATGTCCACCCCCGGATCGCCCGGCGCCAGATCGTCGGTGACGCGCACGACGATGCGCATGGCGTCGACCTGATCGACCACGCCGCCGCGGCGCGCGGCGATCGCCGCGCCGCTGTCGCGGGCCACGATCTCCTCGATGCCCGTGCCGACGAAGGGGGCTTCGGCCTTGACCAGCGGCACCGCCTGACGCTGCATGTTCGAGCCCATCAGCGCGCGGTTCGCGTCGTCGTTCTCGAGGAACGGGATCAGCGACGCCGCGACCGAGACGAGCTGCTTGGGGCTGACGTCGATGAAGTCGATCTGCTCGCGCGGGTTCATCATGAACTCGCCGCCCTTGCGGGTGCTGACGAGATCGTTGACGAAGCGCGCCTCGGCGTCGAGCTCGGCGTTGGCCTGGGCGATGACGTAGCGCATCTCCTCGGTCGCCGAGAGATAGATCACCTCGTCGGTCACGCGGCCCTCGACGACCTTGCGATAGGGCGTCTCGATGAAGCCGTACTTGTTGACCCGCGCGAATGACGCCAGCGAGTTGATCAGGCCGATGTTCGGGCCTTCCGGCGTCTCGATCGGGCACATGCGGCCGTAATGGGTCGGGTGCACGTCGCGCACCTCGAAGCCCGCCCGCTCGCGCGTCAGGCCGCCCGGCCCGAGCGCGGAGAGACGGCGCTTGTGCGTGACCTCCGACAGCGGGTTGGTCTGGTCCATGAACTGGCTGAGCTGGCTCGACCCGAAGAACTCGCGCACCGCCGCCGCCGCGGGCTTGGCGTTGATCAGGTCCTGCGGCATCACCGTGTCGATCTCGACCGACGACATGCGCTCCTTGATCGCGCGCTCCATGCGCAGCAGGCCGACGCGGTACTGGTTCTCCATCAGCTCGCCGACCGAGCGGACGCGGCGGTTGCCGAGATGGTCGATGTCGTCCACCTCGCCGCGGCCGTCGCGCAGATCGACCAGCGCCTTGACGACGGCGATGATGTCCTCCTTGCGCAGCGTGCGTTCGGTGTCGAGGGCGTCGAGTTCGAGGCGCATGTTCATCTTGACGCGGCCGACCGCCGAGAGGTCGTAGCGCTCCGGGTCGAAGAACAGCTCGCGGAAGAGCACGTCCGCCGCCTCCAGCGTCGGCGGCTCGCCGGGGCGCATCACGCGGTAGATCTCAAGCAGCGCGTCCTCGCGGGTGCGCGCCTTGTCGGCGGCCATGGTGGTGCGGACATAGGGGCCGACCGTCACATGGTCGATGTCGAGCGTCGGGATCTCGGTCACGCCCTTGTCGAGCAAGAGCTGTACCGACTTCTCGTCGAGCTCGTCGCCCGCCTCGATCCAGATCGAGCCGGTGGTCTCGTCGATCATGTCGACGGCGCAGAAGCGGCCGTAGATCGCCTCGAAGGGCTCGAGCGTCGCCGTCACCCCGTCATCGGCGAGCTTCTTGAGCTTGCGCGGCGTAAGCTTGTCGCCGGCCTTGGCGATGACTTCGCCGGTCGCCGCGTCCACGAGGTCGAAGGCGGGTTTCTGGCCCTTGAGACGTTCAGGGTCGAAGGGCGCGGCCCAGCCCTCGCCATGGCGCGCATAGGTCACGCGATTGAAGAACGTGTCGCAGATCGCCTCCTGGTCGAGGCCGAGCGCGTAGAGCAGCGTCGTGACCGGCAGCTTGCGGCGGCGGTCGATGCGCGCATAGACGATGTCCTTGGCGTCGAACTCGAAATCGAGCCAGGAGCCGCGATAGGGGATGATCCGGCAGGCGAAGAGCAGCTTGCCCGAGCTGTGCGTCTTGCCCTTGTCATGGTCGAAGAACACGCCGGGCGAGCGGTGCATCTGGCTGACGATCACGCGCTCGGTGCCGTTGACGACGAAGGTGCCGTAGCCGGTCATGAGCGGGATGTCGCCCATGTAGACGTCCTGCTCCTTGATGTCCTTGACCGAGCGGGCGCCGGTTTCCTCGTCGACCTCGAAAACGATCAGGCGCAGCGTCACCTTCAGCGGCGCGGCGTAGGTCATGTCGCGCTGCTGGCATTCCTCGATGTCGTATTTCGGCGGCTCGAGCTCGTAGCGCACGAACTCCAGCGTCGCCGTCTGGTTGAAGTCGCTGATCGGAAACACCGACTGGAAGACGCCCTGGATGCCTTCGCCCTTCGTCGGCTCCGGGGCGTCGCCGCTGTTGAGGAACAGGTCGTAGCTCGATTTCTGCACCTCGATGAGGTTCGGCATCTCCGCGACTTCGCGGATCTTGCCGAAGAACTTGCGAATGCGTTTGCTGCCGGAATGCGTCTGCGCCATGCTCTTCCTCGAAGCCTGCCGTCCTCGGCGCGCCGGGGCCTGCGCGCCTTGGACCCTGTCGGACGGTCGCCACCCAATGCCGAAGCATGGCGCGCCCTTTCGCCATGCGTCCCGGATGCTCGCGTCCACCGGGGGTCTCCGCGCCGGAGACCCCGAGACGACGCGAGCCGGCCCTGCGATCAACCCTTGGTTAACCGCAGAACCGGCTGCAAATCGTTAACGCGCCGTTAACGCGACGGCGCATCCGCTCACTTCAGCTCGACCTTGGCGCCGGCCTCTTCGAGCTTCTTCTTGATCTCCTCGGCCTCGGCCTTCGGAGCCTGCTCCTTCACGGCCTTGCCGCCGGCCTCGACGAGGTCCTTGGCTTCCTTGAGGCCGAGACCCGTGATCACGCGCACTTCCTTGATCACGTTGATCTTCTTTTCGCCGGCGTCGACGAGGATCACGTCGAATTCGGTCTTCTCCTCCTCGGCCTCGGCTGCGGCCGCGCCGCCGCCGACCGGACCGGCCATCATCACCGCGCCGCCGGCGGCGGGCTCGATGCCGTAGTCGTCCTTGAGGATCTTCTTCAGTTCGGCGGCCTCGAGCAGCGTGAGGTTCACGATCTCTTCGGCGAGTTTCTTCAGATCAGCCATTTTTTCGGTTCCGTCTCAGATAAGGGGTGATGGGTCCGGCGCGTGGCGAAGCCTTGCGCGGCCCACGGATCGCTGCGGCCTCAGGCGGCCTCCCGTTCCTCCAGCGTGGTGAGAATGCTGGCGATGTCGGAGGCGGGCGCCCCGATCGCGCTCGCAAGGTTGGACGCGGGCGCGCCGATGCAGGCCACGACGGAAGCGATGAGCTCCTCGCGCGACGGCATCGACGCCACCGCCTTCACGCCTTCCGGGTCGAGCACGGTGCTCCCCATGGCGCCGCCGAGAACGACGAACTTGCCGTTCACCTTCGCGTAGGCCTCGACGACCTTCGCGGCGGCGACAGGGTCCTCGGAATAGGCGAGAACGGTCTGTCCCTTGAGAAGGGGGGCCATGCCTGCGCAGGGCTTCCCTTCGAGAGCGATCTTGGCGAGCCTGTTCTTGGCGACGCGCACCTTGCCACCGACGTCACGCATCCGGTTGCGAAGGTCCGTCATCTCAGCGACCGTGATGCCCGCGTAGCCCGCGACCACGATGACGCCAGAGTCCTGAAAGACTTGGCCGAGTTCCTCGACCACAAGTTCCTTTTGGGCTCTGTCCACAGTCCTGCTCCAGTCAAAGGCGGGGGAACGCCCCCCGCCGGCTCGTCATGCCGCAGCCGGCGCACCGGCGGCGGCGCCTCGGGTCCCGTCCGGGTTCCCGACCAAGACCGCCCGAGGGCGCGCGCGCCCCTTGGCTGATCCAGCTCGATCCCCGTCTATGGCGGGGGATTAAGGCCGTCGGATGACGACCGCCCGCCGTCTCGGACAGGACGGCGACGGCCCGGAGGCCGCCGCCGCGTCCCGCGCCCCCCGGAGACCGGCGGGCGCGGGGAAACTCATTCGGCGGCCTGCGCGGCGTGCGGCGCCGTGGCGGTGGCCACGTCGACCTCGACGCCCGGACCCATGGTCGAGCTGAGCGAGATCTTCTTGAGATAGGTGCCCTTGGCCCCGGTCGGCTTCGCCTTCGCCACCGCGTCGACGATCGAGCGGATGTTCTCGGCGAGTTTGTCGGCGGGGAAGCTGGCCTTGCCGACGCCGGCGTGGATGATGCCCGCCTTCTCGACGCGGAACGTCACCTGGCCGCCCTTGGCCGCCTCGACGGCGCCTTTGACGTCCATCGTCACCGTGCCGATCTTGGGGTTCGGCATCAGCCCGCGCGGACCGAGGATCTTGCCCAGACGACCGACGATCGGCATCATGTCGGGCGTTGCGATGCAGCGGTCGAACTCGATCTTGCCACCCTGCACGATCTCCATCAGATCCTCGGCGCCGACGACGTCCGCGCCCGCCGAGCGCGCCTCGTCGGCCTTCGGGCCGCGGGCGAACACGCCGACGCGCACGGTCTTGCCGGTGCCGTTGGGCAGCGTGACCGAGCCGCGGACCATCTGGTCGGCGTGGCGCGGATCGACGCCGAGATTGAGCGACACCTCGACGGTCTCGTCGAACTTGGCCGAGGCCTTCTCCTGAACGAAGGCGATCGCCTTCTCCAGCGGGAGGGCGGCTTCGGGGCGGGCCTGACGCGCGGCCCGGATGCGCTTGCCTGGCCTGCTCATCAGCCCTTCACCTCGATCCCCATCGACCGGGCCGAGCCCAGGATGATCTGCATGGCCGCCTCGACGCTGTTGGCGTTGAGGTCCTTCATCTTCGCTTCGGCGATCTCGCGCACCTGCGCCTTGGTAACCGTGCCGGCGGTCCCCTTGCCTGGCGTCTTGGATCCCGATTTCAGCTTCGCCGCCTTCTTGAGGAAATACGACGCCGGCGGCGTCTTCATCTCGAAGGTGAAAGACTTGTCGGCGTAATAGGTGATGACGACCGGCGTCGGCGCGCCCGGCTCCATCTCCTGCGTCTTGGCGTTGAACTCCTTGCAGAAGCCCATGATGTTGATGCCGCGCTGACCCAGCGCCGGCCCGATGGGCGGCGAGGGGTTCGCCTTGCCCGCGGGCACCTGCAGCTTCAGCTGCCCGACGACCTTCTTGGCCATTCGTCACTCTCCATGCCAGCCCGCGGCGCGCGTCGCCCGGGCGTTCCAGTGGCCGTGGTCCGGGCTCGGCGGCGCGCCGCCTCCCCCTCCCACGCGATGCGCTCAGGAGGCCTTGGCGACCTGCGCGTACTCCAGTTCGACCGGCGTCGCGCGCCCGAAGATCGACACGGCGACCTTGACGCGGGCGTGCTCCTCGTCGACGTCCTCGACCTGGCCCGAGAAGCTCTCGAAGGGCCCGTCGATGACCTTGACGGTCTCGCCGATCTCGAAGGTGATCTGCGGGCGCGGTCGCTCCGCGCCTTCCTGCACCTGCCCGATGATGCGCTCGACTTCCGAATCGCGCAGCGGGATCGGCTTGCCCTGCGGCCCGAGGAACCCGGTGACGCGGTTGGTGCTGTTGATCAGGTGATAGACCTCGTCGGTGAGGTCGCATTTGATCAGGACGTAGCCGGGCATGAAGCGGCGCTCGGTGTTGATCTTCTGGCCGCGGCGGATCTCGACGACTTCCTCGGTCGGCACGAGGATGTCCTCGATCAGCGGTTCGAGATTGTTCTGGCGCGCGCCCTCGCGGATCGCCTGCGCGACCTTCTTCTCGAAGTTCGAGAGCACGCTCACCGTGTACCAGCGCATCGCCATGCCGCGTTTCGCCCCCGCCCCTCGCCTGTCCGGCGTCCCCAAAATGATCAGGCGCGCAGCCGACTCGGCACGCGCGCCCTTTTCACAACGGACAGGTTCCATAACGTCGCAGTGGGGGATGCGTCAACCCCGCGCGCGATCCGCCCGCCCGCCGCGACGGGCTCAGCCGCCGAGATTCAGGATCGCGTCGATGCCGAGGCTCAGAAGCTGATCCACGAGAAAGAAGAACGTCGCCGCAACCGCCGCCATCACGAAGACCATCACCGTGGTCAGCAGCGTCTCGCGCCGCTGCGGCCAGACGACCTTGGAGGCCTCCGCGCGCACCTGTTGGATGAACTGCGCGGGACTCACCCTCGCCATGGCCGCTTCCTTCTCTCGCCTGTCGCGGCGCTGGCAGGGGCGGAGGGACTCGAACCCCCGGCCCTCGGTTTTGGAGACCGATGCTCTACCAACTGAGCTACACCCCTAGCGCGCCACGCGTCGCATAAAATCTCTCCCCCTCGCGGTCAAGGGGCGCCGCCTCAGGCGGTCCAGTCGTCGATCGCGCGGATGTCGTCGTCGCTCAGGCCGAAATGGTGCCCGATCTCATGCGCGAGCACATGCGCCACCAGCGCGCCGAGCGCGACGTCGCCGCGCTCGGCCCATTCGTCGAGAATGGCGCGCCGGTAGAGCGTGACGACGTTCGGCGCGGGCGCGACGTCGTCGACGGAGCGCTCGGTGAGCGCGACGCCGTCGAACAGCCCTGTCAGCTCGAACGGGTCGTCGATGTCGAGTTCGTCGAGCGTGTCGTCGTCGGCCAGTTCCTCGACGCGGATCACGAGGTCGGGGCAGCGAGCGCGGAACGCCTCGGGCATGTCGGCGAACGCCATCCGCGCCAGCGCGTCGATGTCGGCGGCGGAGGGTGCTGCGAGGTCGCGCATCACTGCCCTCGAGCCGCGGCGAGGATCTCGGGCGGGGCGGCCGGCCAGTCCCGCAATTCGCGCTCGAGACGCCTGCGGCCGAGGATTTCGGGCGGCGCGGTCAGCCAGTCGATGCCGTCGAGCGCCTCCTGATAGGCGAAGTCGAACAGCGTCCGCATGTAGTCGCGGTCGAAGGTCGCGGTGTTGACCGGCTGAAAGCCCGGCGGCACGAAGATGAGCCGGAAGTCCGAGCCGACCGCCGATGTCGCGCGGTAGATCCGTTCGAGGTCTCCCTCGGTCTGGGCGCGGATCAGCGTGCTGAACGAACGTGACGCGATGGAGGCCAGCCGGGCGTCGACCGGGCGGTAGAGCGGCGCGAGCCCGTTGTTCTGGATCACATAGGTGGTGCGGCGCACCGGGAAGCCCGGGGTGCGCACGAGCACGTTCTCGATGCCGTTGGGGCCGACGAACACCGACCGCGTCACGCCGCCGTCGACATGGAACTCGGTGAAGCGCTCGCCATCCGCCTCGACCTCGATCCCCACCGGCGGGAACGCGCCGGGGATCGACGCCGAGGCGAGCATCACGTCGTGAAACAGTCCGACTTCGCCGGCGGCCGCAATGGCGCCCATGTCCCAGATCACCGGGCGAGCCGCGTCGATATTGGTCGTGGCGATCAGCAGCGACCGGCCCTTGGCGTATTCGCGGGCCACCGCATCGAGAAAGGGCTCGTCGATCAGGCGGCGGATGCTTTCGCGCAGCGGCTGGGTGTTGGCGACCCCGAGCGCGCCGCGCAGCACGCCGAAGAGCTGAAGGACCGCGACGTCCTCGCTCCCCAGTTCGGTGAAGATCATCCGCAGCGACGAGTCGTGATCGGAGCCGAGAAAGGCGAAGGGCGCGATCAGACCGCCGACGCTTACGCCGGTGACGAGGTCGAATTCCGGGCGCGTCCCCGTGCGCGACCAGCCGCTGAGCAGCCCGGCGGCGAAAGCGCCGTCGGGCCCGCCGCCGGAAAGCGCGAGAATGTTGCGTTCGAGTCCTTCGGGCGGACGGCCGGCGGCGATCCAGTCGTCGCGCAGGTCGCGCTCGACCCGCGCGCGCCCCGCCTCGACAGCGGTCGCATCGAGTTCGTCGCCCCACTCGCGCACATCGGGAAGCCCCGGAACGACGGCCCGGGCATAGACTTCGGCGGTCGGCGCGACCCGCATCGGCGCGAGGCTTTCGCAGGCGGACACGGCCAGGGCCGCGCAGAGGCAAAGGATGCGAAAGGGTGTCATGCGGTCTCCGGGGCAGTTCGCCGCACTCATGCCCGCCGCCGCGCCGAGGTCAAGCGCTCAGGCGGCCCCGCCCCGGATCAGCCGGTCGCGCAGCCAGCCCGACAGGCTGTCCATCACGATCACCAGCACGACGATCAGCAGAATGATGTAGAGCGTGTTCTCCCAGTCGCGCGCCGTGCGCATCGTCTCGACCAGCATCAGCCCGATGCCGCCGGCGCCCAGCGCCCCGATCACCGTAGCCGAGCGGACGTTCGATTCGAGGTAGTAGAGCGACTGCGACAGGAACACGGGCAGGATCTGCGGGATCACCCCGAAGCGGTAGATCTGCGCGCGGTTGGCGCCGGTGCTGTCCACCCCTTCGATCTGCCTGCCGTCGACATTCTCCAGCGCTTCGGAGAACAGCTTGCCGAGGCTGCCCGTGTCGGTGAAGGCGATGGCGAGCGAGCCGGTCAGCGGTCCCAGCCCGAAGGCGCGGATGAAGATCAGCGACCAGATCAGCGAATCGACCCCGCGCAGGAAGTCGAACACCCGCCGCACGAAGAACCGCAGCGCGCCGAAGGGCGTGAAGTTCGAGGCGGCGAGAAAGGCCAGCGGCAGCGCGACGAAAGCCGCCGTGATCGTGCCGAGCACCGCCATCAGGAACGTCTCGAACAGCGCGACCAGAATTTCGCCATGCTGCCAGTCGGGATTCGCCAGCCAGCCGTCCCAGGCATAACGCAGGTTCGAGCGCGCCGGGTCGAGCCGCGGTTCGGCGGTGACGAAGGACCACATCTCCCCGGCGCTGCGGCCGTGCAGCGGATGGTCGAAGGCGAACCAGAAATTCTCCCAGCCCCAGAAATAGCGGTGCACCTCGATCTTGGAGCGCGACACCTGCAGGCGGCGGTCGGTGGTGGGGCGGGCGTCGAACTTGATCTCGTTGCCGCTCACCCAGTCGGGGACGGGGCCGGGATAGTCGGCCTCGACGCCGTCCGCCGTCACGCGGATGTCGATCACGCCGTAATCGGGAATGGCGAAGCGCGCGGTCGGCCCTTCGATCTCCACGCGGTAGCCGTCGCCCAGATCGACGTCGAGCCGGTCGCCCTCGCGCCTCACCCAGTCGGGGAAAGCGCCTTCGGCGTAAGTCGCGGTGCGCTCGCCCTCGATGGAGACGCGCAGATCGCCGCGGCGCAGGTTCTCCTCGACATGGACCTTGTGGGCGATGCTGTCGAGCGCGAGCAGCCCCGCGCGCTCCGGCTGGGCGCGGGCGATCAGGCCCGAGACGTCGAAGGCGACCCACGTGTAGGCGAGATAGGCCAGCACCAGCAGCGGCGCGGCGATGGCGAGCCACATGCGCCGGCGGACCGCCGCCTGAACGGCGTCGGCGTGACGTGCGACGGACATGGGCAGCGCTGCGTCGGCCATGGCTCAGACCCTCGCTGCGGCGAGGCGCAGGCCCTCGCCAGTGGTCAGCCGCGCCCGCGCCCAGGAGGAGAACTGGTCGATGGCGACGATCGAGCCGAACAGCAGCAGAAACAGCGCCGCCGTCTCGTCGCCCGCCCCCTTGCCCCAGCCGATGGTGCGCGCCAGCTCCGACCCGATGCCGCCGGCGCCGACGAAGCCGAGAATGGCCGAGGCGCGGACGTTGATCTCGAGCCGCAGCAGGAAATAGCTCAGATAGTTGGGCGCCACCTGCGGCAGCACGCCGAAGCGCACGCGCTGCAGCCAGCTCGCGCCCACGGCCTTGAGGCCCTCGACCGGCTTCATGTCGATGTTCTCGTTGACTTCCGAGAACAACTTGCCGAGCGCGCCCGAGGTGTGGAACGCGACCGCGATCATCGCGGGCACCGGGCTCGCGCCGAGAATGAAGATCAGGAACAGCGCGATGATCAGCTCGGGAAATGCGCGCATCACGTCCATGACACGCCGCACGACCGGGATCAGCGGCGGCCAGACGTCGAGATTTCGCGTGCTCGACAGCGACAGGACCATCGCCAGCAGACCGCCCAGAATGGTCGCGACGAAGGCGATGTTGAGCGTCTCGATCAGCGCCGGAAGGTATCGCCACATGAGGGCGGCCATGCCGGACAGGCCGGCCTCCCATGCCTCCTGCACGATCTGCGAGGGATAATCGAAGAACAGCGCCAGCCCGCGCAGGAAGCCGCCGGAATTCAGGCTGTTGGCCTCGGAGTAGCCGGAAACGAGGATCGCGACGACGATCGCCAGCGTGGCGGCGGTGTAAAGCTGGCGGCGCCGCCGGTCGGCGAGGAGCTGTTCGCGCATGTCGAATACGGCGGCGGTCATGGCGCGATCATCCGGGGCGGCCTTTCATGGGAACGGCCCCGCCGCAGGGGCGGGGCCGCAAGATGGCGTGCGTCGCGGCTCAGTTGCCGGCGGCGCGGCGCACTTCGATGATGTTCTCGTAGGCGGCGTGGTTGATCGGCTTGAGGCCCTTCACTTCGCCCGCCATGAAGGTGTAGGCGCATTCGGGGTCCATGAAGCCAAGCGAGGCGAGATGGCCCGTCACGTCGATCTTGACGCGCTCGGGCAGCGACTTGCGCAGCACGATCGGGCCTTCGACGATCACCGGCGACTTCCAGATCTCGACGAGCTGGGTCATGTCGACGAGACCGGCGTCGGCGGCCTTGCGCAGGGCGCCCGAGTTGTAGCCGTCTTCCCACTCGCCGAGGCCGTCGGCCCAGGTCACGCTCGCCGGGAAGTCGCCGTTGTAGACGCCGACGATCGACTGCTCATGCCCGCCCGAGGACACCACGTCGGAGAAGTATTCGCCCGGTTTCGTCGAATAGCCGGCCTTGTTCAGCTCGTAAGCCGGGATCAGGTAGCCGGAAGTGGAGTTGGGGTCGCCGAGGGCGAACACCTTGCCCTTCATGTCCTCGAAGGAGGTGATGCCGCTGTCGGCGCGCGCGAAGGCGATGGCGTGATAGCCGAAGGAGCCGTCGACATTCACCTTGACCAGAACCGGCTCGGCCGCTTCGGGGTCGGTGAGATAGACCTTGGCGTAAGCCGACGGCCCAAGCCATGCCATGTCGATGTTGCCGCCGAGGATGCCCTCGATCACGCCGTTGTAGTCCGCCGGGGCGAACACCTTGGTCGGCACGCCGAGAAGCTCTTCGAGCTGCACGCGGATGCACTCGTTGGAGCGGAGGCGGTCGGAGGCGTTCTCGCCGCCGAGAATGCCGACGCGGAATTCGGTGATCTCCTGCGCGGAGGCGGCGCCGGCGATTGCCGCGACGGCGGCGGCGATCAGGGTGAGCTTCATGCGGGTCTCTCCTCGGGTTCCTCCGGACGCGGCGCGCCGGAGCGGGGCTGTCGGGAAACGGGGCGTCAGGTCGCGGCGGCGGCGACCAGCGGCGCTACGGGGCGCAGGCTGGTCGAGGTCGCGGCTTCGTTGAACTCGTCGCCGGCGCCGTAGATGTCGCGCGCGGCGGCGGGGGTCAGTTCGGCGGCGGTTCCGTCGAAGACGATCTCGCCGGCGCGCATGCCTATCACGCGGTCGCAATACTCCCGCGCGGTGTCGAGAGTGTGCAGGTTGCAGATCACCATGCGGCGGTCGCGCTCGTGGATCTCGCGCAGCGCGTCCATCACCAGCTTGGCGTTGAGCGGGTCGAGCGAGGCGATCGGCTCGTCGGCGAGGATCACCTTGGGGTCCTGCATCAGCGCCCGCGCGATCGCGACGCGCTGCTGCTGGCCCCCCGAAAGCGCTTCGGCGCGCTTGGCGGCCTGCTCGACGATCCCCAGACGGTCGAGGGCGGCGAGCCCGTCGGTCACGTCCTGCGGCGGAAAGACGTTGAACATGGTGGCGAGCGTCGAGCGGCCGTTGAGCCGACCGAGCATCACATTGGTGATGACGTCGAGGCGCGGCACGAGGTTGAACTGCTGGAAGATCATCGCGCAGTCGCGTCGCCAGCGCCGCAGCGCGGCCCCGCGCAGGGACAGCACGTCCGCGCCGTCCACAAGCAGCTGGCCGCCGCTGGCGTCCGTCAGACGGTTGACCATGCGCAGCAGCGTGGACTTGCCGGCGCCGGAGCGGCCGATCACGCCGACCATCTGCGGGCGGTCGAATCGCGCGCTGAAGCCGCGCACCGCAACGGAGTTTCCGAAGCGCTTCTCAAGCCCGTTGAACTGCATCAGCACGGATGGGGTCCCCCTTCGCCGCGGGAACACTATTCCGACGCGTTGACAGTTTTGCGACAGTTCCGTTTCGGTTTGCGCAAGTTCGGGAAGCGGCGAGCGCGCCCGACGGTCAGGCGACTTCGCGCACCATGCCCTGCTCGATGGCGAGCTCGCGCATCCGGCGCTGAAGCTTCTCGAAGGCGCGGGCCTCGATCTGGCGGATGCGCTCGCGGCTGACGCCATAGACTTCGGAGAGCTGCTCCAGCGTCACCGGCTCGTCCTTCAGCTTGCGCTCGGTCAGAATGTGGCGCTCGCGCTCGTTCAGCCCCGCCATCGCCTCGATCAGCATCTCGCGGCGCTGCGAGAGCTCTTGCTGTTCGGCGTAGTCGGCGGCGTGGTCGGCGTCGTCGTCGGTCAGCCAGTCCTGCCACTCCGCCGCGCCCTCGCCGTCCGCCGAGAGCGGCGCGTTGAGCGAGGCGTCGCCGCCGCCGCCCATCCGGCGGTTCATCGACACGACTTCCTCGGGCGCGACGCCCAGATCGCGGGCGATGCGTTCGAGATTCTCGGGGCGCAGATCGCCCTCCTCCAGCGCGCCGATGCGGTTCTTGGCCTTGCGCAGGTTGAAGAAGAGCTTCTTCTGCGCCGCCGTTGTGCCCATCTTCACGAGGCTCCAAGAGCGCAGGATATATTCCTGGATCGAGGCGCGGATCCACCACATCGCATAGGTGGCGAGCCGGAATCCCTTTTCGGGGTCGAAGCGCTTGACCGCCTGCATCAGCCCGACATTGGCCTCGGAGATCACCTCGGCGACCGGCAGCCCGTAGCCGCGATAGCCCATCGCGATCTTCGCCGCGAGGCGCAGATGCGAGGTCACCATGCGGTGCGCGGCGTCGGTGTCGCCATGATCTGCCCAGGCCTTGGCGAGCATGTACTCCTCGTCCGGCTCCAGCATCGGGAACTTGCGGATCTCGGAGAGATAGCGGCTGAGGCCCTGCTCCGGCGAGGGCGCCGGCAGATTGGCGTAGGTCATCGGCGATGTCCCCCGTTGCGCGCCTTCCGGCGACAGTTGCGAGTTTATCACCAAAAAATGCGACCGGAACAGGGCGGTTCAAAGGGCGCGCAGACAGGCGAGCAGCGCCGCCATGTCGTCGGGAACCGGGCTCTCGCAGCGGACCGGCGCGCCGGTGGCGGGGTGGACGAACCCGAGCGTGGCCGCGTGCAGCGCCTGCCGGGGGAAGTCGCGCGCGCAGGCCGGCGCGGGGCGCGGGCGGCCATAGACCGGATCGCCCACGAGAGGGTGGCCCAGCGCCGTCAGATGCACGCGGATCTGGTGCGTGCGCCCGGTCTCCAGCCGGCAGCGGATCAGCGACGCGACCGGGCGCTCCGCCGGGCCGAAGCGCTCCTCCACCCGCAGCCGGGTGACGGCGCGCCTCCCGCCCGCGACCACAGCCATGCGCTTCCGGTCGGCGCGGTGGCGCGCGATCGCGGCCTCGACGCGGATCCAGCCTTCCGGCTCGAAGCTGACCCCTTTCAGCCCGGCCAGTCGCGGCTCGGCGCGGTCGGGCGCGCCCCACACGACGGCGAGATAGCTGCGTTCGAGGTCGTGGGCGGCGAATTGCACGGCGAGGCCGGCATGGGCCGCGTCGGTTTTCGCGACGACGAGCAGCCCCGACGTGTCCTTGTCGATGCGGTGCACGATTCCCGGGCGCGCGACGCCCCCAACCCCCGACAGCGAGGCGCCGCAATGGTGCAGCAGCGCAGCGACCAGCGTGCCGCGCGTCGCGCCCGGCGCGGGGTGGACGACCATCCCCGCCGGCTTGTCCACGACGATCAGATGCGCGTCCTCGTGCGCGACCGACAGCGCGATCGCCTCGGGCGCGGGGGCCGCCGGGACAGGGGCCGGGGGGCGCAGCGTGAAACTCGCCCCCGGCTTGACTTTAAGAGCCGGATTCGTGACGAGATTTTCACTTTCGTCGGTTAACGCCCCTGCGAGGATCAACGCCGCGAGGCGCGAGCGGCTGATCCCTTCGGGACTGAGCGCGGCGTCGAGCCGGCCCGCGCGCAGGGCGACGAGGCGCATCGGCGCCGGGGCGGGGAACCCGGCTCCGGCTCCCGCGTCGCCGTCGTCGTCATCGTCCTCCGGCTCGGGAGCGTCGGCCATGCAGCCTCACCACGGAATGTTCGACGACGAGGACGATGACGCCAAGAAGGTCGAAGCGCCCGAGCCGATGCGGCTGAAGGCGCTGCGGATCATGGTGATGGCGCTGACCGGCGTGCTCATCGTCGGGGTCCTAGCGGTCGCGACGGTGCTTGTCATCCGCCTCGCCTCCCCGCCGCCCGCCCCGGCCCCCGCCGCCTTCTATCCCGCCGCTCTTCAGGCGGCGCGGCTGGGGCTGCCGCGCGACGAGACGATCACCGCGCTCGGCGCGTCGGGCGGCGCGCTGATGATCGCCACCATGGACGCGAAGGGCCGCGAGCGGCTGCGCGTGTTCGACGCGGTGAGCGGAGCGCAGCTGCGCGCCGTGCGCATCGAGCGGGAGTGAGCCGTCTGGCGGACACGGTTCATCGCATGGCGGCGCGGACAGGACCCTCAGCGCGCCATCATCGCCGCATGACCAACGCCAAACGCAGACATCGCCAAAAAAATTTTTCGAACGTTTCCGTCAGCTCGACTCGCGCTCCGAGCGCGGCCCGGTTTCCGCGTCAAGCTGGGGCCAGCACGGCTTCGAGCGTCATCAGGATGGGGTTCTCCCCGCGCAGCAACCGCCCGGAGGCGATGGCGCCTTCCAGATCGACCAGCGCGCCCTCGACATGGCTTTCGCCGCGCGGGTCGATCTCGGCGCGAGTGAGCAGGAGTTCGGTTGCGAAGGCGTCGGTGTCGCCCCGCCCGCCGGCGAAGCGTGCGCCGATCACGCTGCCGACGCCGCCATGCAGGCGCGCGCGCGCCCAGCCCTGCGCGGCGCACAGCGCCTCGAGCGCGCCGATCAGGTCCTGATTGGGGCGCAGACGCAGTGCGAGCGCGTCGGTCCGCTCGGGCGGCGCGCTCGGGACGGGCGTGAAAAGGGCGAAGCCGGTTTCGGGGTCGGGGCGCGCCTCGAAGCGCGCGCCGCGGAACCCGACGCCTTCGAGCGTCGTCGGCGCAGCGAGGCGGGTCTCTTCGGGCAAAATATGGCCGCAGGCGCGACGACCCTCGGCGTCTGTCCACAAGGCGTGCGCATGGAAGAAAGGAGCGCCCGCCTTCCACCCCGCCGTCAGCGCGCCGGCGAGGAGGCGGGCCGGCGTCTCGGGGCGCAGGGTCGGGCTGTAGAAGGCGGCGTGCACGGCTTCCGGCGACAGGGCGGGGGTCACATAGGCGAAAGGACCCAGCGCGCCGGCTGCGAAGCGCAGCGCGGCGCCCTCGAACCCCCGCGCCGCCAGCGCCTCGGCCAGTGCGTCGCAGAGCGAAGCGCCGGCGGGAAACGTCAACCGCAGCGGCGCCGTCGCGACCGCACAGGCCGCGACGCGCTCGGCGGGCGCGGGGCCGGGCTGGCGGACGCTGCGCATCGCCCAGGCGTCGGGGAGCAGGCCGCGCGCCGCCATCTCGTCGCGGATCATGCGCTTGGGCATCTTGCCGTAGCCAGATTTCGGCAGCGCCTCCCAGAAATGGACGCGGGCGGGGATCTTGTAGCGGGCGATCCGGCCGTCGAGCCAGGCGCGCAGGGCGTCCTCGGTCACGACCGCGCCGGGGCGGGCCACGCAGACGGCCACGCCGATCTCGCCCCATTTGGGGTCGGGGACGCCGAGCACGGCGGCTTCGACGATGTCGGGATGGGCGAGGATGCGCTCCTCGATCTCAAGCGGATAGATGTTGGAGCCGCCGGAGATGAACATGTCCGAAGCGCGGCCGGTGATGTGCAGGAAGCCCGCGGCGTCCATGTGGCCGAGATCGCCGGTGCGGAACCAGCCGTCGCGGAAGGACTTGGCGTTGGCCTCGGGGTTGTCGTGGTAGCCGGCGAACACGGCGGGGCCGATCACGCAGATCTCGCCGGTCTCGTCGGGCCCGAGCGCGCGCCCGTCCTCGGACTGGATCGAGATCTCGACGCCGGTGCGAGGGATGCCGCAACTGCCGACATGGGCGGCCGGGCCGTCCTCGGGGTCGTGCAGGCGCGGCGGCAGCACGGTGATGCAGCCGGTGACTTCGCCGAGGCCGAAATACTGCACGATCACGCGCCCGAGCCGGCGCAGGATGCGCTGCTGGTCGGCGCGATACATCGGCGCGCCGGCGTAGATCACATGGCGCAGCGAGGAGGCGTCGGCGGTCTCGGCGGCGGTCTCGGCGGCTGGGTCCTCGACCAGCATCTTCAGGATGGTTGGCACGGTGAACATGTTGGAGACGCGCCATTCGGCGATCAGCCGCCAGATCTCGGCGACGTCGAAGCGCTCGGAGATCGGCAGGACCGAGACGGCGCCGCGCGCGACCTGGGAGAGCATGTGCACGCCCGCGCCATGGCTGAGAGGCGCGATGACGAGCGAGGCGTCGGCCTCGGTCAGACCCGGCATCAGGTCGGCGAGGTGGTTGGTCACGATGAAGGCCATCTGGCCGTGCGTGAGGGTCGCGGCCTTGCTGCGCCCGGTGGTGCCGGAGGTGAAGAAGAACCAGCAGGGGTCGTCATAGGAAACTGGGGCGGGCGGCGCGGGCTCGCCGCGATGGCGGGCGATGAGGACGTCGAGCCCGTCCTCGCCTGCAGAGCCGATGCGAAGGACATTCGCGAGGCCCGGCGCATCAGCGCGCACGGCTTCGGCATGGGCGGGGAAGTCTGCGTGACAGAGGAAGATCCGCGCATCCGACATCTGCGCGAGATAGACGACCTCGCCGGGCGTCAGGCGGAAATTGGTCGGCGCGTAAACCCCGCCGGCGCGAAAGGTCGCGAACATGGCGACGGCCATCTCCGCGCAGTTCTTCGAATGCACCAGCACCCGCTCGCCGGGCTTCAGGCCGAGCGCGCGCAGACCGGCGGCCAGGGAGACGACCTGCGCCTCCAGTTCGGCCCAGCTCATCCGCAGCTCGCCATGGACGAGGGCGAGGTCGTCAGGCAGGCGGCGGGCGGTCTGAGTCAGCAGGCCGGAGAGGTTCATCACGCGCCAACTCGGGCGCGCTACGGCGCCGGGGCCGGCGAAAGCGGCGGCGGTCATCGGGCGGTCATTTCACGCGTTCGAGGATCGAGACGTAATTGGCGACGGCGACGCCGCCCATGTTGAACACGCCTGCGAGCCGCGCGGCGGGGATCTGCATCCCCTCGGCCTCGCCCATCAGCTGCATCGCCGCCATCACATGCATGGAGACGCCCGTCGCGCCGATGGGGTGGCCCTTGGCCTTGAGGCCGCCCGAAGGGTTGACCGGCAGGCGGCCGCCCTTCTCGGTCCAGCCCTCGCGCACGGCCCGCCAGCCTTCGCCGGGAGCGGTGAGGCCCATCGCCTCGTATTCGATCATCTCGGCGATGGTGAAGCAGTCGTGGCTCTCCACGAGGTCGAGATCGTCGAGGCCGATTCCGGCGCCGTCGAGCGCGCGGGCCCAGGCCTGCCGGGCGCCCTCGAAAGCGAGCGGGTCGCGACGCGACATCGGCATCGCGTCGTTGCGCTGGACGCGGGCCCGGAAGGCGACGGCGCGCGACAGGCGCTGCGCCGTCTCGGCGTCCGCCAGCACGATGGCGGCGGCGCCGTCGGAGATCATCGAGCAGTCGGTGCGGCGCAGGGGGCCGGCCACCAGCGGGTTCTTCTCGGACACCGCGTTGCAGAAGGCGAAGCCGAGGTCGCGGCGGACATGGGCGAGCGGGTTGGCGGCGCCGTTGGCGTGGTTCTTGGCCGCGATGCGGGCGAGTTCGGCGCTGCGGTCGCCGTGACGCTGGAAATAGCTGGCGGCCAGCTTCCCGAAGATGCCGGCGAAGCCGCCCTCCACCGCGTCCTCCTCGCGGCGGTAGCTGGCGGAGAGCAGGATGTCGCCGACTTCAGCAGTGGGCGTGGCGGTCATCTTCTCGGCGCCGATCGCGAGGGCGGTGCGGGCGCGGCCGCTCTCGATGGCGTCGAGGGCTGCGTGGAGCGCGGCGGAGCCGGTGGCGCAGGCGTTCTCGACATGCATGGCCGGCGCATGGGCCAGCGCCGGCAGGGCGACGGAGAGCAGCCCCGCCTCGAAGCCCTGCTTGGAGAAGCCGTTGTTGAGCACGCCGACGGTCGCATAGTCGATGTCGTTAGGGCAGAGGCCCGCATGGTCGAGCGCCTCCTGCGCGACCATGCCGATCAGCGCTTCGACATCGGGCGCGTCGAGCTTTCCAAAGGGCGTGTGGGCCCAGCCCACGATCGCGGCGCCATGCGGCATCACATGTGTCCTCCATGTCGCGGTCTGCGCCGCGTCCGCCGCCACAGAACCGCGCGGCGGGGCGGGGCGTCAACTGTCGCGGCGCAGCCAAAGGGCGTCGGAGCCGAGAGAGGCGACGAAGGCGGCATGCGCTTCGGCTTCCGTGTCGGTGAGCAGCGGCGCCAGCGGACGCGGGCGCGGCGGCGGGACATAAGCGCCGGACGCAGCGGACGCGCTGTCTCCGGTCGCGACGGACAGGCCGAAATCGGGCTGACGGCCGCCGATCAGCTCAAGATATACCTCCGCGAGCAGTTCGGCGTCGAGCAGCGCGCCGTGCTTCTCGCGAGCGGAGTTGTCGACGCCGAAACGACGGCAGAGCGCATCGAGGCTGGCGGGGGAGCCCGGAAACTTCCTCCGGGCGAGCGCCACCGTGTCGAAGGCGCGGCTCATCGGCCAGACCGGCTGGCCGAGGCGCGCGCGCTCGGCGTTGAGGAACTTCATGTCGAAGGCGGCGTTGTGGATCACCAACCGGGCCTCGGCGACGAAAGCCTCGAATTCGGCGGCGATCTCGGCGAAGAGGGGCTTGTCCGAGAGGAAGGCGGCGCTGAGGCCATGCACTGCCTCGGCCTCGGGCGGCATGTCGCGCTCGGGGTTGAGGTAGACATGGAATACGCGCCGCGTGGGCACGTGGTTGACCAGCTCGACTGCGCCGATCTCGACGATGCGGTGGCCGTCGGCCGGGTCGAGGCCGGTGGTTTCGGTGTCGAGGGCGATCTCGCGGGTCATCCGGCCTCCGTGCTGCGCTTCCAGCCGCCGCGCAGCTCCGCGACCACGTCGCGGACCTGCGCGCGCGCCGTCTCGAACCCTGCGCCGGTGTCGATGACGAAATCGGCGCGGGCGCGTTTCTCGGCGTCGGGCGTCTGGCGCGCGAGAATTGCCGCGAACGCCGCCGGCGTCATCCCCTCGCGCGCCAGCACGCGGGCGCGCTGGACTTCTGGCGGCGCGCTCGCGACGACGACGGCGTCGAAGGCGGTCTGGGCGCCGGTCTCGAACAGCAGAGGGATGTCGCAGAGCGCCATCTCCGCCTCGTCGGCGCGGGCGGCGACGAGAAAGGCCGAGCGGTCCTGCTCGACCAGCGGGTGGACCGCGGCTTCGATGCGGGGCAGCAGCGCAGGGTCGGCGAGGATGGCCGCGCGGAGGGCGTCGCGGTCCACGGCGCCGTCGCGGATCGCGCCGGGGGCGAGCGCGGAGACGGCGGGGACGGCGGGGCCGCCGCGCGCATAGAGCCGGCGCACGGCTTCGTCGGCGTCCCAGACGCGCGCGCCCTCCGCGGCGAACATCCGCGCAGTGGTCGACTTGCCCATGCCGATTGAGCCCGTGAGGCCGAGCGCGATCATGCCGACAGCACCGCCTGGCGCAGCGCCGCATCGACTTCCGGGGCGCGGCCGAACCACGCTTCGAAGCCGGGGCGGGCCTGATGGAGCAGCATCCCCAGCCCGTCCACAGTGCGAAGCCCGCATGCGGCGGCTTCGGCGAGGAAGGGCGTGACGAGCGGCGCGTAGACGATGTCGGTCGCGAGCGCGTGGGGAGCTGCGGCGGCGAGCGACAGCTCAAGCGGCGGCTGGCCCTGCATGCCGAGACTTGTGGTGTTGACGAGAAGCGCCGCGCCGTCGACCGCCGCCGCCGCCTGCGCCCAGTCCAGCGTCTCGACCGGACCGCCGAGCGCATCGGCGAGCGCATCGGCGCGGGCGCGCGTGCGGTTGACGAGGCGGACCGAAGGCGCGCCGGCGTCGATCAGCGCCGCGACGACGGCGCGCGCGGCGCCGCCCGCGCCGAGCACGAGCGCTGGGCCGGCGTCGGCGCGCCAGCCGGAGGCGCCGGCGCGGAGGTTCTCCAGAAAGCCGAAGCCGTCGGTGTTGTCGGCCTCCAGCGCGCCGTCGCGCAGGACGAGCGTGTTGGCCGCTCCGATGCGGCGGGCGCGGGGCGTCGCGACATCGGCGAGCGCCAGCGCCTCCTCCTTATGGGGCAGAGTGACGTTCGCGCCGCTGAACCCCAGAGCGCGCAGCCCGGCAAGCGCTTGCGGCAGAGCGCCGGGCGCGACGGCGAGCGGAACGTACCAGCCCGGCAGCCCGTAACGGCGCAGCCAGTGGCCATGCAGCGCGGGCGAGCGGGAATGGCCGATCGGCCAGCCGATCACGCCGGCGACGGGCGGCGGCGCGCTCATCGCGCGAGAACCCCCTGGGCGCGCAGACACTCCAGAACTTCGAGGAGCGGCAAGCCGAGAATGGTGAAATGGTCGCCCTCGACGCGGGCGAAGAGCTGCGCGCCGAGGCCTTCGATGCGGTAGCCGCCGACAGTGGACAGCACGTCGTCGCCGATCGCGTCGAGATAGGCGTCGAGACAGGCGTCGGAGAAGGGGCGCATGGTCAGCCGCGCGAGCCCGACGGCGCGCCAGAGCGGCGCGCCGTCGCGCGCGATCACCGCGGCGCTGACCAGCGTGTGGGTCGCGCCGCGCAGACGCGCGAGCTGGGCGCGCGCCTCGGAGCGGTCGCGCGGCTTGTCGAAGCGGACGCCGTCGAGATCGAGCACCTGGTCGGCGCCGAGGACGAGCGCGCCCGGCGCGCGGGCGCTGACGCGCAGCGCCTTCATCTCCGCCAGCGCGTCGGCGATGTCGCGCGAGGCGGCGCCTTCGGCGGCCATGGCGTCGCGAAGGCTCGCCTCGTCGACCCGGGCGGGGCGGGCCTCGATCGTCACGCCGGCGGCCGCCAGCATGCCGGCGCGGGCGGGAGAGGCCGAGGCGAGGATCAGCGTCGCCGTCACTCGGCGCTCCGTCCGCGCGACGCGGCGCGCAGGATCGCCATGACAGCCGCCGCGGTCTCCTCGATGGAGCGGCGGGTGACGTCGACCACTGGCGCGGCGCAGCGCGCGAAGAAAAGCCGCGCCTCCGCAATCTCGGCGCGCACCGCGTCGAGATCGGCGTAATCGGCGCGGGCGGGCCCGCCGATGCTCTGCAGACGCTCGGCGCGGATCTGGACGAGGCGGCTGGGGCTGATCGTCAACCCGATCAGCGGAACGCCGCGCCTGCGCGCCGCCTCGAAGGCGGGCGGCGGTTCGAGCCCCGGCACGAGCGGCAGATTGGCGGCCTTTACGCCGCGACAGGCGAGATAGATGCATGTGGGCGTCTTGGACGTGCGACTGACGCCGGCGAGGATCACGTCGGCTGCGGAGAAGCGCTCGCCGGCGGCCCCGTCGTCGTTGCGCATGGCGAAGTCGATGGCGGCGATCCGGCGCAGATAGGCTTCGCCCGTATCGTATTGCGCGCCCGGAACGTCGATCTGCGAGCGCCCGAAGCAGCGGCGCAGCGCCTGGGTCAGCGGATCGAGCAGATTGACCGCCTCCAGCCCGCGCGCTTCGGCGAACGCGCTCAAGCGCGCGGCGATGGCGGGATCGACGACCGTGAAGATGATCGGCCCCGGCGCGCGGTCGATGTCGTCGAGAACGGCGTCGAGATCGGCGAGTTTGCGGACGAACACATGGAGGCGCCGCTCCGGCTCCAGCGCGTCGAAGCGCGCGAGCGCGGCGGTCGCGGCGGCGCTGACCGTGTCGCCGGTGGCGTCGGAGACGAGATGGAGGATTTCGCGATGGGCCACGGGGCGGCTCCGGCGCCGAAACTCGAGCGGACGTCGTCTGCGGCTGTGGATAGCGGGGACGCCGGGGAAAGACCAGCGGGTTCGACGCAGGCCGGTTGACGACAGGGGGATCTGCGCTTCTGGGGGCGGGAACCGCCGCTCGGATGGGGATTGCGGGGATGGAACGTCAGGCGCGCGGGCCGACCGCCGCGCCGCAGGGTCGCAAGGCTGTGCGCAACTCTGTGAACCGCCGGCGCGCCGTGCTAATCCCCGCTTCCCACAGGCCTACTGGTCTAAATCATCCTTAAGAGACTCTTTACCTGTCTGGAAACGCCCCATGCCGAGCCATCCCACCCTGCTGAGAGCCCTGCGCGGCGAAACCTTGCCGCGCCCGCCGATCTGGCTGATGCGGCAGGCGGGGCGCTACCTTCCCGAATACCGCGCGACCCGCGCCGAAGCGGGGTCTTTCCTCGACCTGTGCTATTCGCCCGCATTGGCCACGGAAGTGACGCTGCAGCCGATCCGGCGCTACGGCTTCGATGCGGCGATCCTGTTCGCCGACATCCTGCTCGTTCCGCATGGGCTGGGGCGCAAGCTGTGGTTCGCCGAAGGCGAAGGCCCACGGCTGGAGCCATTGACCACGGCCGCCGATGTCGCCGCGCTGGCGGACGACGCGGCGATGCACGCCCATCTGGCGCCCGTCTATGAGACCGTGCGCCGTCTACGGGCCGCGTTGCCTGAGGAGACTGCGTTGATCGGCTTCGCCGGCGCGCCCTGGACCGTGGCGACCTACATGATCGCCGGGCGCGGCAAGGATGAGCAGGCCGGCGCGAAAGCGCTGATGCGCGAAGCTCCCGACGTCTTCGCGGCGCTGATGGGACGGTTGATCGACGCCACGACCGCCTATCTCGAAGCGCAGATCGACGCCGGCGCGCAGGTGGTCAAGCTGTTCGACAGCTGGGCCGGGGCGCTCGTCGACGACGCGGCGGCGTTCGAGGCCTGGATTCAGGAGCCGGCGCGCGAGATCCGGTCGCGGCTCGCGCGGACGCGGCCCGGCGTTCCGATCATCGCCTTTCCGCGGGGCGCCGGGGCGCGCTACGAGGCTTTCGCGAAGGCGGTGATGGCGGAGGGCGTCGCCATCGACTCCGAGACGCCTGCAGCCTGGGCGCGGGACCATTTGCAGCCGCATGTGGCCGTGCAGGGAAATCTCGATCCGGCGCTTCTGGTGCGCGGGGGGGAGGAGCTCGACGCGGCGGCTGAGGCGGTGCTCGACGCGCTCGGAGCCGGGCCGTTCATCTTCAATCTCGGCCATGGGATCACGCCGGACGCCGACCCGGACAACGTCGCGCGGCTTGTCCAGGTGGTGCGGGGCGAGGCGGGGCGATGAGCTATGAGTGGGCGATCGCCGTTCATCTGATGGCCTGGGCGAGCTGGATGGCGGGGCTGTTCTATCTTCCCCGGCTTTTCGTCTATCACGCCGAACGCGCGGCGCCGGGCTCGGAGATGTCGGAAACCTTCAAGATCATGGAGCGCAAGCTGTTGCGTTTCATCATGGCGCCTGCGGCGATCGCGACATGGGCCACGGGGCTTTACCTCGCGTTCTGGCTCGGCGTCGTTGACTGGGCGAGCGACGGCTGGATGCATGTGAAGCTGCTGCTTCTGGTGTTGATGACCGGCGCGCATCTGGCCATGGAGCGCTGGGCGGCGGAGTTCGCCCGCGACGGCAATCGACGCCGCGGGCGCTTCTATCGCTGGGCCAACGAGGCCCCGACGCTGCTCTTTATCGGCGTGATCATCATGGTCGTCGTCAAACCGTTCTGACGGCGAGACTGCTTTACGGTTTGACAAACCCGTGGCGCCAAGCGTAAGTGCGTCGCTAAGGTGCGGAATGCCTTCCGAACGCCTCTCCTCCCGTCATCCGCTGCGCCGACATTTCCTCGCCGCGCGGATTTTCCTTCGGAAATGTTCATGGACATCACCCAGCTGAAGCTCTCCGAGCTCAAGGCGAAGTCACCCACTGATCTTCTGATGTTTGCAGAAGAACTTGAGGTGGAGAACGCCAGCTCGATGCGGAAGCAGGATATGCTTTTCGCTATATTGAAAGAATTGGCGGAAAGAAATGTCGAGATCCAAGGCGGGGGGGTCTTGGAAGTATTGCAGGATGGATTCGGATTTCTGCGGTCTCCGGAAGCAAATTATCTTCCTGGACCTGATGATATCTACGTCTCTCCGTCGCAGATCAGACGGTTTGCGCTTCGGACTGGCGATACGGTCGATGGGCTGATCCGGGCGCCGAAGGATGGCGAACGCTATTTCGCCCTGGTCAAGGTGAGCGCGATCAACTTCGAGAATCCGGAGGCCGCCCGCCACAAGGTGCATTTCGACAACCTGACGCCGCTCTATCCAGATGAGCGTTTCACCATGGAGGTGGACGATCCGGCGCTGAAAGATCGGTCGTCTCGAATCATCGATCTGGTGGCGCCTTTCGGCAAGGGGCAGCGGGCGCTGATCGTGGCGCCGCCGCGCACGGGCAAGACGGTCCTGCTGCAGAACATCGCACACTCGATCGAGCGCAATCATCCCGAGTGCTACCTGATCGTGCTGCTGATCGACGAGCGGCCGGAGGAAGTCACCGACATGCAGCGGTCGGTGAAAGGCGAGGTGGTGTCCTCGACCTTCGACGAGCCCGCGACGCGGCATGTCGCCGTCTCGGAGATGGTGATCGAGAAGGCGAAGCGGTTGGTCGAACATGGCCGCGACGTCGTGATCCTGCTCGACTCGATCACCCGACTCGGACGCGCCTACAACACTGTCGTGCCCTCTTCGGGCAAAGTGCTGACGGGCGGCGTCGACGCCAACGCGCTGCAGCGGCCAAAGCGCTTCTTCGGCGCGGCGCGCAACATCGAGGAAGGCGGTTCGCTGACCATCATCGCCACTGCGCTGATCGACACGGGCAGCCGGATGGACGAGGTGATCTTCGAAGAGTTCAAGGGCACGGGCAATTCCGAACTGGTGCTCGACCGCAAGATCGCGGACAAGCGCGTCTTCCCCGCCATCGACATCCTGAAGTCCGGGACGCGCAAGGAAGAGTTGCTTGTCACCAAGGCGGACCTCACGAAGATGTTCGTGCTGCGGCGCATCCTGAATCCGATGGGCACGACCGATGCGATCGAGTTCCTTCTCGGAAAACTCAAGCAGACCAAGTCCAATCGCGAATTCTTCGATTCGATGAATACCTGAGTCCCGCATGGCGTCGACGATCTATGCGCTCTCCACGGCGCCTGGTCGGGCCGCTATCGCAGTGGTCAGGTTGTCGGGACCGGAGGCGCATCGCGCAGTCGCCGCTTTGATAGGGCGACCGGTCGTCGCCGACCGGCGGATGCGCAGAGCGACATTGCGCCACCCCCACACTGGCGAGACGCTCGACGATGCGCTCGTCGTCGCTTTCGCCGAAGGCGCGAGTTTTACGTCGGAGGCGATGGCGGAGCTGCACCTACACGGTGGGCGGGCCATCGCGAACAGCGTACTGGAAGCTCTGGCCGCTTACGACGGTCTGTCGGTCGCGGAGCCGGGGGCGTTTACGCGTCGGGCATTCGAGGCGGGGCGGCTCGATCTGTCTCAAGCGGAGGGTCTCGCCGACCTCATCGACGCCGAGACCGCAGCGCAGCATCGACAGGCGGTGCGGATGCTCGACGGCGCCTTGTCGCGCAAGGTGGCCGAATGGCGCGAGGCGATCCTGTCGGCGCTAGCATTGACCGAAGCCGTGATCGACTTCTCGGATGAGGAACTTCCCGGCGATCTGTATGACACTGCGTCATCGTCTATCGAGCGGCTCGCCGCCTCGCTCGACGAAGACCTTCGCGGCGCCTTCTCCGCACAGCGCGTGCGCGAAGGATTCGAGGTGGCGCTGGTCGGCCCTCCCAATGTCGGGAAATCGTCTCTCATGAATGCGATTGCGGGGCGGGAAGTTGCGTTGACATCCGAAGTTGCGGGGACGACGCGCGACGTCATCGAAGTACGTTGCGATCTGGGCGGAATCGCAGTGACGTTTCTCGACATGGCGGGCCTGCGGGAATCGGGCGACCCCGTCGAGCGTGCGGGGGTCGCTCGGGCGCGGGAGCGGGCGGCGCAGGCCGATCTGAGGATATTCGTCTCCGATCCCGACGTGGAGGCCGACGTGGCCTCGGCGCAGCCAGGAGATATCTTCGTCGTCAACAAGAGCGATCTCGGCGACAGGGGCTCGGCGCGCTTGCAGGTTTCCGCAAAGACGGGAGCGGGCGTCGCCGCGCTTCTCGGTCGGGTTCAAGTCGCGCTCGCGGCGCGCAGCCAAGGGGCCGGCGCCCTCACGCGCGCGCGGCATGTCGAGGCGGTGACGCGCGCCCGCGCGGCGCTGGCGCGCGCCGAGAGCAACGCAGACGACGCGATCCGCGCCGAGGAGTTGCGGCTTGCGGCGCGTCACCTTGGTCGGATCGTGGGCGCGGTTGACGTCGAGGACGTTCTCGGGGAGATCTTCTCCCGCTTCTGCCTCGGGAAATGAGAGTGTTTCACGTGAAACAGCGGGACGAGTTCGACATCATCGTCGTCGGCGGTGGGCATGCCGGCGCCGAGGCCGCCCATGCGGCTGCCCGACTCGGCGCGTCCTTCGGCGTGCGCGTCGGCCTGGTGACGCATCGTCGCGACCGGATTGGCGAGATGTCGTGCAATCCGGCGATCGGCGGCCTCGGCAAGGGGCATCTGGTGCGCGAAATCGATGCGCTCGACGGTCTCATGGGGCGGGCCGCGGATCGCGCTGGAATCCAGTTCCGCCTCCTCAACCGCAGCAAGGGACCCGCCGTGCAAGGTCCCCGCGCCCAGTGCGATCGCGGGCTCTACCGAGCCGCGATGCAGGAGTCCGTGGCGGCGACTGCGGGGCTTGCGGTGATCGAGGGCGCGGTCTCCGATCTGGTTCTCGAGGGTCCAGTCATCCGCGGCGTCGAGCTGACGGATGGCGCCCGCATTCCGTGCCGCGTTGTGGTGTTGACGACGGGGACTTTTCTCGGCGGCGTGATCCATATCGGCGCCGAGAAAATGGCGGGCGGCCGCTTCGGCGATCCGTCGGAGACAGCTTTGGGAGGGCGGTTGCGCGCGCTGGGTCTGCCGATCGGCAGGCTGAAGACGGGGACGCCGCCGCGCATCGACGGGCGTACGATCGATTGGGATCGCGTCGAACGGCAACCGGGCGACAGCGCGCCCGCGATGTTCTCGTTTCTCAGCGAGCGACCGCTCGCAGCGCAGATATGTTGCGGGCTGACGCAGACGACGGAACGCACGCATGACGTGATCAGGCGGAACCTGTCTCAGTCGGCGATGTATGCGGGCAGGATCGAGGGCGTCGGGCCCCGATACTGCCCCTCCGTCGAGGACAAGGTGAGCCGCTTCGCGGAAAAACCGTCGCACCAGGTTTTCCTCGAGCCGGAGGGCCTCGACGACCCCACAGTCTATCCGAATGGCCTGTCCACCTCGTTGCCCCGGAGCGTTCAGGAGGAGTATGTCGCCACCATCCCGGGCTTGGAGCGCGCAAGGATCACGCGCCATGGCTACGCGATTGAGTATGACTACGTCGACCCCCGCGTCCTGAGGCCCGATCTGTCGCTCGACGGTATCGAGGGCCTCTTCCTCGCAGGACAGATCAACGGGACCACGGGTTACGAAGAAGCCGCGGCGCAGGGGATCATGGCGGGGCTCAATGCAGCGCATCGCTGTCTGGGCCGCGCGCCAGTCACCTTCGGTCGGCAGGAGAGCTATATCGGCGTCATGATCGACGACCTCACCCTGCGGGGCGTCTGCGAGCCCTACCGGATGTTCACCTCGCGGGCCGAATACCGTCTCGCGCTCCGGGCCGATAATGCCGACCAGCGTCTGACCCCGCACGGGATCGCCCTGGGATGCGTTTCGAAGGAACGCGAGCGTGTTTTCGAAGCCAAGCTTGCCGCACTTGCGCGAGGCCGGGAGATGCTGTCCGCCCTCGTGGTCACCCCGACGGAAGCCGTGCGGGCGGGCCTCTCGATCACCGCAGATGGGGTGCGGCGCAGTGGTCTCGAGCTTCTGGAACGCGCGGATGTGCCGTTCGAGGCCCTGCTCGCGTTCGCCCCGGAGCTGGCTACGTTGCCGTCGCAGATCGCCGCGCAATTGAAGACCGATGCGCGCTATCGGGTCTACCTCGACCGGCAGGCGGAGGATGTCGAGGTCCTGCGGCGCGACAGCGCGATCGAGCTGCCCGCTGCGCTCGACTACCGTCGCATTCCGGGTCTCTCTCGCGAACTCAGCGAGAAACTGAGCGCGGCGCGCCCCGCGACACTCGCACAGGCGGCCCGAATCGACGGGATGACGCCGGCTGCTCTTCTCCTGTTGCGCAGTCACGCGGCGCGGGCGCATAGCGAGAGCTCGCCGAGACATGCGCGCGGTCATGGGTGACGCGACGCGTGAGGGCAGCGCGTGGGGACTCGCCGATGTTTCACGTGAAACACTGGAGCGTCTTGAGGCGTTCGAGGCGCTTGTCCGGAAATGGACGGCCGCCATCAATCTGATCGCCCCGGGTACGGTCGACGACATCAGGCGGCGGCATACCCTCGACAGCGCTCAACTCTTCGCTCTCGCCCCGGACCATGCCGGGTCGTGGGTCGATCTGGGGGCTGGCGGCGGCTTCCCCGGCATGGTGATCGCCATCCTTGCGGAGGGATCGGGTCGTCAGCTCGACTTCCGTCTCGTCGAGAGCGATGCGCGAAAATGCGCTTTTCTCGAAGCCGCGACTCGCGAATTGGGCGTGCGGGCGAGGGTGCTGAGGCGTCGCGTCGAGGGCAGCCCCTTCAGTCCCGCCGACGTTGTTTCGGCTCGCGCGCTGGCCCCGCTCGGGAAGCTTCTGACATTGGCGGCGCCGTGGCGCAATTCGGGCGGCGTTTTCCTCTTTCCCAAGGGGGCGCGAGTCGATGCCGAATTGACCGAGGCGCGCAGATGTTGGCATATGGACGTTGATCGGATCGCAAGTGCGACGGATCCGCAGGCGTGCGTTCTGCGCATCAGGGAGTGTCTTCGTGTCGGATGACAACGCCGCCCCGCGCGTGATCGCCCTCGCCAATCAAAAGGGCGGCGTCGGAAAGACCACGACGGCGATCAATCTCGGGACTGCGCTCGCGGCCGTCGGCAAACGCACCTTGGTGGTCGATCTGGACCCGCAAGGCAACGCGTCGACCGGTCTCGGCGTCGGGCCGCGTTCGCGGGAGCGATCGACCTACGATCTGATCACCGGGTCTGCATCGGCGTCGGATGTGATCCGCGCGACGGAGATTCCGAATCTCTGGATCGCCCCCGCCTCGCCGGACCTGTCCGGCGCCGATATCGATCTGATCGATGCGCGGGACCGCAATCTCCGCTTGCGCGCGGCCATCGATCCCGTCGGGTCGGAGTTCGAGTTCATCCTGATCGATTGTCCGCCGGCCCTCAATCTGTTGACTGTCAATGCGATGGTCGCGGCCGGTTCCGTTCTCGTCCCCCTCCAATGCGAGTTCTTCGCGCTGGAGGGGCTGTCGCAGCTGCTGCGCACCATTGAGATGATAAAAAAGTCTTTAAATCAAAAGCTTACGATTCAGGGCATCGTCCTGACAATGTACGACAAGCGCAACAATCTGTCTGCGCAGGTGGCCGAAGACGTGCGCGGCACGCTCGGGGACCTCGTCTATCAGACGGTCATCCCGCGCAACGTCCGACTGTCGGAAGCGCCGTCGCACGCGGTTCCGGCGCTCGTATACGATCAGAACTGCGCGGGCAGCCAAGCCTATATCCGTCTCGCCGGCGAGATGCTGCGCCGGGAAGGCGTCGCGCTGGCGGCATGAGGCGCACGCATCAGAGGACCATGAGATGAGCGAAACGCAGCGCCGGAAGGGACTCGGCCGAGGTCTCGCGGCCTTGATGGACGACGTGCGTGCGGATCCCGATCCGGGCTCAGCCGCGCCCGCCGCGACGGCCCCGATCGAACGCATCCGGCCAAACCCCAACCAACCCCGCAAACGTTTCGATGAAGAGGATCTCGACTCGCTCGCCGCGTCGATTCGCGCGCGCGGCGTTGTCCAGCCGCTGATCGTTCGTCCCGATCCAGCCGACCCGTCCTGCTTCCAGATCGTCGCTGGCGAACGCCGGTGGCGCGCCGCCCAGCGCGCCCAGTTGCACGAGCTTCCGGTCATCGTGCGCGAGATGACCGACTCCGATGTCCTGGAAGTCGCAATCGTCGAGAACATCCAACGCGCAGATCTCAATCCGATTGAGGAAGCCGCCGGCTTCGCGCAGCTCGTCGAGCGGTTCGGACACACTCAGGAGCAGCTCGGCGAAGCGCTTGGCAAGAGTCGGAGCTACATCGCCAACGCATTGAGATTGTTGACTCTTCCGGATGAGGTCATCGCCATGACCCGCGACGGTCGGCTCAGCGCCGGGCATGCCCGGGCGCTGATAACAGCCCCGGATCCCGTCGCGCTGGCCCGGGTCGTCGTCGCACGCGGCCTTTCCGTTCGCGAGACGGAGCGCCTCGCCAAGACGGCCGCGGCGCCCCGTCCGGCGCGGGCGGAGGCGACGGGGCGGCAGGACGCCGACACGCGCGCGCTCGAAGCGGATCTCACAGCGGCGACCGGATTGCGCGTCGCGATCCGGCATGGCGGGTCGGGCGGGGGAGAAGTGCGCATCGCCTATCGCGATCTCGACCAGCTCGACGGCATCTGCCAGTTGCTTAGCCGCTGATCAACGCTCGGGCGACAGCGCGATCTTGAGAAGCGTCCGCTCCATCAACGCGCGACGCGGGGCGCGGTCGCCGCTTCGCAATGCGGCGTCGAGCTCATGCAACGCGACGATCGCCGCTTCGATCTGCGCTGCCGACCAATGCCGCGCCGCGCGCGCGATGGCGTCGCGCCGGGGCCCGAAGACCGGCGGTCGGACGCGGTTGAGGACGCCGGCGTCCCCGCCCTCCACGGCGATCGCGTGCAGCAAGCGGAAGCGGCGCATCGTGGCGCCGACGATCTGCGCAGCGTCGACGCCGTGCGCTGCGAGACGCGCCGTCGCAGCGCGCAGCGCCTCGGGCCGGCGATCCGCGACGGCCGCCGCCGCCATCTCGGCGTCTTCAGCCGCGCGAGGCGGAGCGCAGGCCGCGACGTCGTCAGCCGAGAGCGGATCGAGGTCGTTCAGCTTGTAGAGCGCCAGACTCTCGACAAGCTGCGCCAAAGCGCCCGCGTCGAGTGTTCGCGCGACGTCCTCAAGCGCCGCGAGCCCTTCGGGCGACGCCGTGCATCCAGCCTTGCGCAGCGCCACGTCGAGCCCGGCGCGGTCGGGCGGATCGCCATGGCAGGCGAGGGCGGCCATGTCGCGCGACCCCTCGAACAGCCCCCGCAAGCGCCCTTTGGCGGCGAGCGCCGACGCCGTCACGATCAACCAGGCGTCCTCTGGCGAGGCCGCATCCGCAGCCCGCCCGACGGCCTCGGCGAGCGCATCGGTCGCATCGGCGATCCAGACGACGCGGCGGCCCGGAAAGAACCCGGTCGCGCGCAGCGCATCGTCCGCTATCGCGGGATCTGCGCGCACCGCCATCGCGTCGAGCGCGGTCACCCGCAGTTCCGCCTCCGCGTCTGGGCCGGCGAGCGCTTGGATCAGCGCCCGGCGTCGCTGCGCCACTTCCGCAGCGTCCGGGCCATGGATCAGAGCCGCCTTGATCCCCGCCGGGGGCCGCGCGCAGAACGCCGCCATCGCTCCGGCGCTCAGCTTCACCGCGCCCTCATTTCACCGAACTGCGCGAGAGTTGCGCTGCGATCTGCGCATAGACGCGTTCGGCGAGGTCTTCCGCGACTCTCCGCTCCGCGTCTCGGGCGGCTATCCGCGTCGCGTAAGGCGTCGCAAGCGCGCTGTAGGCCGACAATGCCCGCGCGACGCCCTCCGCGACGAGACTTCCGTCCGTCGTCTGTCGGAGCGCGAAAGCCGCCTCCCCCGACACATCGAACCGCGTCACCGCGTCGTCGCGCGTGATCGCCAGACCGCGCCGCTCGAAGTTCAACCGCGCTTCGAGCAGATAGGCCGGGTTCGGCGCCGCCGTCCCGAAGCGGCGTTCGAGCGTGCGCCGGAACGCGTAGCCCTCGCGCCCGTCTACGCCGGAGATCGCAACGGTCCCACGCAGATCGCCTAGGGCGCCGCCCGGTCGGTGCAGCGGTTCGAAGGCGCAAGCACTGATCGCAAGCGCGCCCGAGGCGGCGAGGAAGACGCACAGCGCCCCTCGGCGAGTCGGGGCGCTCACAGCACCACGTTGACGATCCGGCCGGGCACGACCACGACCTTGCGCGGCGTCGCGCCGCCGACGATCCGCGCCACGTCCGGCGCCGCCAGCGCCATCGCTTCGAGTGCGTCCGGCCCCGCATCGACCGGGGCTGTGATTTCGGCCCGACGCTTGCCGTTGACCTGTACGGCGATCACGATCTCGTCGCGCGCCAGAAGCCCGGGATCGGCGACGGGCCAGGGGGAGGCCACGACAGGGATCTCGCGCCCGAGCGCCGCCCACATTTCTTCAGAGAGATGGGGCGTCATCGGAGCGCTCAGCAGCGCCAGCGCCTCGAACGCCTCGCGCAGCGCCTCCGCCATATCGGGTTCGGTGCGCGCGTCGCCCTGCGCCGCCTTCGCGATCGCATTGACGAATTCGTAGAGGCGCGCGACTGCCTTGTTGAAGGCGAAGCCTTCGATGTCTTCGGTGACGCCCGCGATGGTGCGATGCGTCGCCTGTCGCAGCGCCGTCGCCGCTCCGCTCGCCGGTCCTGTCGCCGCCGCGCCCGTCGGCGCCATCGCCGGGAGCGCCGTCTGCAGCAGCCTCCAGACGCGCTGCACATGCCGCGCCGCGCCCTCGACGCCCGCCGCCGTCCACTCCACGTCGCGCTCGGGCGGGCTGTCGGACAGCATGAACCACCGCGCCACATCCGCCCCGTAGGTGGCGATGATCGCTTCGGGATCGACGACGTTCTTCTTGGATTTCGACATCTTGATCGACGGCCCGACGGTCACGGCCGCGCCGGTCGCCCGCTCGACGATCCGCCCATCGCGCAGCTCGACCTCATCGGGCGTCAGCCAGCCGCCGGACGCGCTCGCATAGGTCTCGTGGCAGACCATGCCTTGCGTGAACAGCGCGTCGAAGGGCTCGATCGCGCTTTGCGGCAGATGTCCCGTCCGCCGCATCGCCCGACACCAGAACCGCGCGTAGAGCAGATGCAGGATCGCGTGCTCCACCCCGCCGATATATTGATCGACATTCATCCAGTAGGCGATGTCCGGCGCGCTGGTCGGCGCGCCGGCGTGAGGCGCGGTGAACCGCGCGAAATACCAAGACGAGTCGGCGAACGTGTCCATCGTGTCCGTCTCGCGCCGCGCGGCGCCGCCGCAGCGCGGGCAGGAGGTCTTCGCCCATGTCGGATGATGCTCCAGCGCGTTGCCCTGCTTCTCGAAGCGCGCGTCCTCGGGCAGACGCACGGGCAACTCCGCCTTCGGCACGGGAACGACGCCGCAAGTCGGGCAGTGCGCCACCGGGATCGGGCAGCCCCAGAAGCGCTGGCGCGAGACGCCCCAGTCGCGCAGCCGGAAATTCACCCGCGCCTCGCCGCGTCCGTCCGCGCGCATGCGCCGGATCACCTCGGTCTTCGCCTCCTCGACCGTCATCCCGTCGAGGAACTGCGAGTTGATCAGCCGTCCCGGCCCCGTATAGGCCTCCGCCCCGCCGTCGTAGCCGCCGCTCTCCCCTGCCACCACCGGCGTCACCTCGAGCCCATAGCGCCGCGCGAAATCGAGGTCGCGCTGGTCATGCGCCGGGCAGCCGAAGATCGCCCCGGTGCCGTACTCCATCAGGATGAAGTTCGCGACGTAGACGGGCAGCGTTCGCCCCGGCTGGAAGGGATGACGCACCAGCAGCCCGGTGTCGTAGCCGACCTTTTCGGCCGCCTCGATCTCCGCCTCCGACGTGCCGAGGCTACGGCTCTGCGCGCAGAACGCCGCCAACGCCGGGTCGCGCGCTTCGAGCGCGCGCGCCAGCGGATGATCGACGGCCACAGCGCAGAAGCTCGCCCCGAACAGCGTGTCGGGCCGCGTCGTGTAGACTTCGACATGCTGCGGCAGATCGCCGGGTTCGACAATGTCGAAGCGGAACTGCAACCCTTCCGACCGACCGATCCAGTTGCGCTGCATGGCGCGCACCTTCTCCGGCCACTTCTCCAACCCGTCGATCGCCGAGAGCAGCTCCTCGGCGAAGTCGGAGATGCGGAAGAACCATTGCGTGAGCTCTCGCCGCTCCACCGGCGCGCCCGACCTCCACCCCTTGCCGTCGATCACCTGCTCGTTGGCGAGAACCGTATGATCGACCGGGTCCCAGTTGACAGTCGAAGCCTTGCGATAGACGAGCCCGGCTTCGAGCATGTCGAGAAACAGCGCCTGCTGCTGGCCGTAATACTCCGGCTCGCAGGTGGCGATTTCGCGCGACCAGTCGAGCGACAGCCCCATCATCTTCAACTGGGCGCGCATCGCCGCGATGTTCTCGCGCGTCCACTGCGCCGGATCGACGCCGCGCTCGATCGCGGCGTTCTCCGCGGGCAGGCCGAAGGCGTCCCAGCCCATCGGATGCAGGACGTTGAAGCCGCGCGCCCGCTTGTAGCGCGCGATCACGTCGCCCATCGCGTAGTTGCGGACATGTCCCATATGGATGCGCCCCGATGGATAAGGGAACATCTCAAGAACATAGTATTTCGGACGGCTTTCATCTCGCACCGCCCGGAACGCGCCCTGCGCCTCCCAGGCCGCGCGCCATTTCGGCTCGACTGCGCTGGCGTCGTAGCGACTCTGCGCAGTCGGTTGCGACGCGGATACGGTGCGCGACATCGGCGGGCTCCCTCGGACGACCGCCTCGCGTCATACGCAGCCGCGCCGCCGCATGCAACGTCGCCGGGGCCGCTCCTTCAGCCGCCCGCGCTCTCTTCTTCAAGGCGGAGCTGGCGCGCCCGCGTCAGGATCGCGTCCTCGACCTGCTCGGCGGTTTGCGCCGCGACCGGCGCCTGGACCCAAGCCCCCTGCGCATCGCGCGCCTGCCTGAAGACCGCGACGCGGAGCGAAGCCGGCGAGAGCTCGACATCGGTGACGAAAGCGGTGACTTTCACGCGCTCTTCCGCATTCCCCTCGACCACGCCCCAATCCGTCGCGATCACGCCCGAATACGGATCGGTCGAGGCGATCGGCAGAAAGGCCAGCGTGTCGATCGCCGCGCGCCAGATGTGACGATTGACCGGCGCGCCGATCAGCGCCTCGCCGCCGCCCGTCCCGAGGCGGACGTTCGAGTTGCGCACCTGTCCGCCCCCGAGCACTTCGGCGAGCGAGCCCTGCCTTTCGCCTTCAATGCGCGAGGCGCGCTCGTTCGGGCGTTCGGGAACCGGGCCGATTGCGGGGCCGCCATTGCAAGCGGCGAGAAGACCTGCGGCCGCGCCGGCGAGGGCGAACCGCCCCAACGAGCGACTGCGCCGCGCCCCTGCCGTCACTGTGTCGCTCGAACCACAATCCCTGCTCACACGCGTCTCCCCGGATGCGTTTGCTTGACCCGCAACAGGGCCGGTAATACGCCAGTTTCAGAAGCGCGGCAAACGGACCGGGCTTTCTGGACAGATCGTATCTGCGAGGGACGCAAAATGAAAAAACTTCTGCTGGGTTCGGCCGCGGCCGTCGCCCTCACCGCCACCGGCGCAGCTGCGCAGGAATGGTCCGCGAGCGTTGGCGGCTTCTTCACCGGCGCCGTCGCCTACATCGACGCCGACCAGGACGGCAACGATTTCGCGCTGAAGCGCGACTCGGAAATCATCTTCAACTTCCGCCTCGTCGCTGACAACGGCCTCACCTTCGGTTCCAAGTTCGAACTGGAAGTCGGCGACACCTCCTCGGACGGCTCGGCCGATTTCGACGAAGCGTCGGCCTGGGTTCAGGGCTCCTTCGGTCGCGTCGAAGTCGGCGAGTTCGACGGCGCCGCCGATGGCCCGATGGGGTCGGGCAACGTGGGCGCCGACTTCGTGCGCGCCGCCGACAACACCGGTCTGCTGTTCGACGATTACGAAGGCGAGGGCGGCACCAGCATCCGCTCGAACGGGGCCGACACCGGCGACTCGCTCAAGGTCGCTTACTTCACTCCGAGCTTCGCCGGCTTCACGGCCGCCATCTCGTGGTCGCCGAGCATCTCGCCGACCGGTAACGCCGCCGGCAACGGCATTGCGACCTCGCTCGACGCGGCGGACGAGCAGAACGCCATCGAGATCGGCGCCCAGTACAAGGGCGAGTTCTCGGGAATTGGCGTGCAGGTCGGCGGCGGCTGGGTGTCCGACACGGTCGCTGGCGCTGACGACGACACGTCCTTCGCCGGCGGGGCCAAGCTGAGCGCGTTCGGCTTCGACTTCGGCGTCAACTACGGCTACATCGAAGTTGACGAGTCCGATCATCTCGGCGTCGGCCTCGCCTACTCGACCGGCCCGTGGAAGATCGGCGCCGACTACGGCACCGTGCTCGACAGCGACAACGCGAACCGCGACGGCGACCAGGGCGTGGCGGCCGGCGTGAGCTACTCGCTCGCCCCCGGCGTTGTGACCGGCGGCACGATCGAGTGGGCCGATGACGGCGCGCCCGGCGGCGACGACTCCTACTCGGTCGGCCTCTGGCTCTCGCTGGCCTACTGATCGTCCAAGCGGACTTCAAATGTAGGGAGCGGCGAAAGCCGCTCCCTTTTTCGTTTTCGGTCTTCGAACTGTCGCGCAACCGCGGTATGAAAGCGCGTTTTTTAAACGGAGCTTTCGGATGGCCCACCTTCGCGCGCTCGCCCTCGGCCTCGCAGCGGTCGCCATCTGTCAGCCCGCCGTCGCCCAGGAGTGGAGCGCGCGGGTCGGCGGTTATTTCAAGGGGGGCGTCGGCTACATCGACGCCGACCAGAGCGGAAACGATCTCGGTCTCGTGCGCGAGGCCGAAATCCATTTCCGGTTCCAGTCCGCCGCAGACAATGGCCTGACATTCGGAACCTATTTCGAGCTCGACGTCGCGGATGCCAGCAGCGACGGCTCCAGCTCTTTCGACGAGGCGAACCTGTTCGTCTCCGGCGATTTCGGTCGCATCGAGATCGGCGAGCAGGACGGCGCTGGCGACCAGCTCACGCTGACGCCAGCCGGCTGCAGCGTGTCCTGCTCGGCGGAAGTCGACGGCTTCCTCTTCGACTGGTACTCGGACGATACGAACCTCAACCTGATCAACGATGGCGCCGACTCGAGCGACGACCTCAAGGTGACCTACCTGACCCCGACGCTCGGCGCAGGCGCCTTCACCGCCCGCGCGGGCATCTCCTGGGCGCCGACGACGGAGGACAATGGGGTCGCCACTTCGCTCGACGCGTCCAAGGAGGAGAACTTCATCGAACTCGGACTGCGCGGCGGCGTCGATCTCTCGGGTATCATCGGCCATGAGGCCGATCTCGGCTTCTCGGGCGCCTTCTTCGACGGCGACAGCTTCGACGACCCCAGCTATGTCTTCGCGTCCAACCTCTCGGCCCGTGGGGTCGGACTCGGCGCGCGCTATTCCTACCGCAACCCCAATGGCGAGGAGGAAGATTCGCTCTCGGTCGGCGCGCAGTACGAAGGCGGACCCTGGGGCTTCTTCGCCAATTACACGACGATTCTCGACAGCACGGTGCGCACCGAAGACGACTGGGGCGTGAACTTCGAAGTCGATTACCGCCTGGCGCCGGGCGTGACGGCGGCCGGCATCGTGGAATTCGGCGACGCGACCGGCGCAGGAGAGAGCGCGGCTGTCGGCGGCGTTCTCTATCTCAACTTCTGACGCTGGCGCTTTTCCTCGCGGCGCGCCCGGATTAGGTCTGGCGCACCGGGCGGTCGACCCGGCATGGCCAGTGGAGAGCCCCGCGATGTCCCTCGACGACGTGCGCGCCCGCATCGCGCAGGCCGAACGCGACGCCGGTCGCGCGCCGGGCTCGGTCACGCTGATCGCGGTGTCGAAAGTCCAGCCCGACGCGCGGGTCGACGCGGCGCTCGCCGCGGGCCATCGCGTGTTCGGCGAGAACCGCGTGCAGGAGGCGCTGGGCCGCTGGACGGCCCGGCGCGAGGCCCACCCCGATCTGCGCCTGCATCTGATCGGCCCGCTCCAGACCAACAAAGCGCGGGCCGCGGTGGAGTTCTTCGACGCGATCCATGTGCTCGACCGCCCGAAGCTCGCCGCGAAGCTCGCCGACGCCATCGCCGCAACGGGTCGCGCGCCGGAGCTGTTCGTCGAGGTCAACACCGGCGAGGAGCCGCAGAAGGCCGGCGTCCTCCCAGCCGAGGCCGACGCCTTCATCGAAGCGTGCCGGCGCGATTGCGGGCTGCCGCTCGCCGGCCTCATGGCGATCCCCCCCGCCGACGAACCGCCCTCGCCGCATTTCGCGTTGCTGGCGAAGATCGCGGCGCGCAACGGCCTGTCGGGCCTGTCGATGGGCATGAGCGCGGATTTCGAGGCCGCGATCATGCTCGGCGCGACGCATGTGCGGATCGGCTCGGCGGTGTTCGGCGAGCGCGTCGCGCCTCACACGGCCAGATAGCGCGCGCCGATCTCAGGGTCGGCTTCGAGATCGGCGAAGGCGCCCTCGAACTTCACCTCGCCCTTCTCCAGCACGCAGGCGCGGTCGGCCACCAGCCGGGCGAAATGCAGGTTCTGCTCGGACAGGAGCACGGTGAGCCCTTCGCCCTTCAGTTGCAGAATCACCCGCGCCATCTGCTCCACGATCACCGGCGCGATGCCCTCGGAGGGTTCGTCGAGCAGCACGAGGCTCGGATTGCCCATCAGCGTGCGCGCGATGGTCAGCATCTGCTGCTCGCCGCCAGAGAGCGCGCCGCCGGGATTGCGCCGCCGCTCGGCGAGGTTGGGGAACAGCGCGAAGAGCCGCTCGACAGTCCAGAACGGCGCGCCGTCGCGCGCCGGGCGCTCACCGACAGTCAGATTTTCCTGCACCGTCAATGTCTTGAAGATGCGCCTCTCCTCCGGCACATAGCCGAGCCCCGCCCGGCAGACGAGGTGCGGCGGCTGGCCCGTGATGTCGCGCCCGTCATAACGCACCGTCCCCGCGCGCGGGCGGACGAGCCCCATGATCGACTTCATCGTGGTGGTCTTGCCCGCCCCGTTGCGCCCCAGCAACGCCACCACCTCTCCCGCCCGCGCGCTGAGCGAGACGCCGCGCAGGATCTTCGCCGCGCCGTAGAAGCTGTCGATCCCGCGCACTTCAAGCATCGCGCGCCTCCGCGAAGACCGCCCCGCCCCCGAGATAGACTTCGCGCACCAGCGGGTCGGCCCTGATCTCGTCGGCGCGGCCTTCGGCGATCAGCCGGCCCCGGTTCAGCACCAGGATGCGGTGGGCGTGGGCGAACACCACGTCCATGTCGTGCTCGGTGAACAGGATCGACACGCCTTGCTCGGCGACGATCCCCGCCGCGAGCGCCATCAGCTCGATGCGCTCGCGCGGCGCCATGCCGGCGGTCGGCTCGTCCATCAGCAGCAGGCGCGGGCGATGGGCGAGCGCAATGGCGAGTTCCAGCCGCTTGAGGTCGCCATAGGCGAGCTCGCCGCAGGTCCGCTCGGCCTGGTCGAGCATCGCGACCCGGTCGAGCAGCGCCTCGGCTTCCGCGCGGTGGCGGCGGGTGGCGCGGCGGAACAGGTCGAACGTCTCGCGGCCTGCGCTGATCAGCGCCATCTGCACGTTCTCGACCACGGTCATCGAGGTGAAGGTGGCGGTGATCTGGAACGTCCGCCCGACCCCCATCCGCCAGATCTCGCGCGGGCGCCTGCCGAGAAGCTCCGCGCCGTCCAGCCGGACCGAGCCGCTGTCGGCCCTGATCTGGCCGTTGAGCATGTTGAAGCAGGTGGTCTTGCCGGCCCCGTTCGGCCCGATCAGCGCGAGCAGCTCGCCGCGGCCGAGCGCGAAGGAGACGTCCTCGACGGCGTGCACCCCGCCATAAGCCTTGCTGAGGCGGGAGATTTCCAGCAGCGCGCTCATCCCCGCCTCCGCGCGAACGCCCAGCGTTCGAGCCGACGCAGGCCGCCCGCCACCCCGTCGGGCGCCAGGATCACGATGCCGAGGATCGTCAGCCCGAAGATGAACCGCCAGTAGTCGAGCCGAAAGATCGCGTCCTCAAGCAGGATGAACACGGTCGCGCCGATGATCGGCCCCATCAGCGCCTGCACGCCGCCGAGCAGCACCATCAACAGCGCGTCGAAGGAGCGCGGGATCGCGAGTTCGTCGGGAAACACGCTGCCCTTTGAGAAGGCGTAGATCGCGCCCGCCAGCCCGCCGAGCGCCGCGGCGATCACGAAAGCGAGCCATTGGTGGCGCTTGAGGTCGATGCCGATGGCCTCGGCCCGCAGCGCGCTGTCGCGCCCGCCGCGCAGAACATAGCCGAAGGACGCGTGCGCCATCCGCCGCAGCGCCCAGACGCCGCCGAGGCACAGGACCAGCGCCATCAGGTAGAAATTGGTCCGGCCCGAGGCCCAGTCGGCGGGCCAGACGCCGAGAATGCCGTCATCGCCGCCAGTCACCTCATACCATTGATAGGCGACCGACCAGACGATCTGCGCCGCCGCGAGCGTCAGCATGGCGAAATAGACGCCCGAGCGCTTCACGCAGAACCAGCCCACAATCACCGCCGCCGCCGCCGCGGTCAGCGGCCCGAGGACGAGCGCGGGAACCATGCCGAGCCCGAGCAGCTTCACCCCCAGCGCGGCGGCGTAGGCCGACAGGCCGAACCACGCCGCATGGCCGAAGGAGGCCATGCCGCCGATCCCCATGATGAAGTGCAGGCTCGCGGCGAAGAGCGCGAAGATCAGCACGTCCTTGATGAGCAGCAGCCCGAAATCGCCCGCGACGAGCGGCGCGAGCGCGAGCGCCGCCACCGCGCCCCAGATCAGCGCGAGGCGCGGCCCGGTGGCGAGCTTCAGCGGCTCCTCGTTGAGCATCGGCGGGTGGTCGCCGGTCTCGGGGCGGCCCATCAGCCCGTAGGGGCGCAGGATCAGCACGACGCCCATCACGATGAAGGGCAGCACCAGCGTGATCTGCGGCAGGATCAGCAGCGCGAAGGCGTTGAGTTCGGAGATCAGCATCGCCGCCAGAAACGCGCCGGCCACACTGCCGAGCCCGCCGACCACCACCACCACGAACACGTCGGCGATGATCGTCAGGTCCATGTGCAGCGTCACCGCCTCGCGCGGGACTTGCAGCGCGCCGCCGAGGCCCGCGAGGAAGGCGCCGAGGAAGAACACGGAGCTGAACAGAAGCCGCTGGTTGACGCCGAGGGCGGCCACCATCTCGCGGTCCTCGGTGGCGGCGCGCACGAGCACGCCCCAGCGGGTGCGGTGGAAAAGCAGCCAGAGCAGGCCCATGATCGCGGGGCCGACGACGATCAGGAACAGGTCGTATTCGGGGATCGGCTCGCCCATGATCCGAACGGCGCCTGTCAGCCCCGGCGCGCGGGGCCCGAGCAGATCCTCGCCGCCCCAGATGTAGAGGGCGGCGTCCTGCACGATCAGCACCACGCCGAAAGTCGCCACCAGCTGGAACAGCTCCGGCGCCTGGTAGATGCGGCGCAGCACCAGCATCTCCATCGCGACGCCCAGCAGGCCGACGATGGTCGCCGCGCCCAGCACCGAGGCCCAGAAGCTGAGGCCCGAGAGCGGCGCGGAATTGACCAGCGAATAGGCCAGATAGGCGCCGAGCATGTAGAAGGAGCCATGCGCGAAGTTCACGATCCGCGTGACGCCGAAGATGATCGACAGGCCCGAGGCGACGAGGAACAGCGACGAGGCGGAGGCGAGGCCGGTCAGGAACTGGCCGAGATAGAAGCCCAAATGGCGGTCTCCTTGTCGGGCGGGGAGGCGGGGCGGGCGCGGGGAGGTCGGCCCCGCCGCGCCCGGGAGTCGGCTCGGGTCCGAACTCGTTGCCGTTGTTTTTATTGGCCTTTTCTTGGCAAAGATTCCGTGAATCGGTCAATGCCGGCAGGCGGGCCGCCCGCGCGGGGGCGGCCCGGCCTGGCTCGCCTCACTCGGCGGGGCGCAGCTTCGCCGCGTCCTCGTCGGAGGGCAGGTAGTCGGCGCCGTCGGCGTAGCGCCAGTCGACCATCACGCCCTTGCCGTCCTTCACCGCGAGCCGGCCGACCCAGGCGCCCATCGTCGCCTGATGGTCCGACGCGCGGAAGCGCACCGGCCCGACCGGCGTGTCGATGGTCAGGTCCTCCATCGCGGCGAGCAGGTCGTCGGTCTCGAGCGAGGCCGCCTTCTCGAGCACGGCGGCGACCGCCAGCAGGCTGTTGTAGCCGACGATCGAGCCGACTTTCGGCTCTTCGCCCCAGCGCGCCTTGTAGGCCTCGCGGAAGGGGTTGTGCTCGGGCGTGTCGATCTGCTCGGGCGGATAGCCGGTCACGAGCCAGCCTTCGGGCGCTTCCGCGCCCAGCGGGTCGAGATATTCCGGCTCGCCCGACAGGATGCTGACGACCTCGCGCCCCTCGAACAGCCCGCGCACAGTTCCTTCGCGGACGAACTTGGCGAGGTCGCCGCCGAAGGTGACGTTGTAGATCGCGTCGGGCTCCATGGCCTCGAGCGCGCGCACCACGGGGCCGGCGTCGATCTTGAACAGCACCGGCCACTGCTCGCCGACCCATTCCACATCGGGCTGGCGGGCGCCCAGCTCGCGCTTGAACGCCTCCACCGCCTCCTGCCCGTAGGCGTAGTTCGGCGCGACCGTCGCCCAGCGCTTGGCGCCGAGCTTGGCGGCTTCCTCGGCCAGCATCGCGGCCTGCATCGTCGTGTTGGGTCGCAGACGGTAGGTGTAGCGGTTGCCGCTCGACCAGGTGACCGCGTCGGCCAGCGGCTCGGCGGCGATGAACAGCACCTGCCGCTGCTTGGCGACGTCCGACACGGCGAGGCCGATGTTGGAGAGGAACGTGCCGAAGAGCAGCGTCACGTTTTCGCGCGAGATCAACTCTTCGGCGATCTTCACGGCGTCGCCGGGGCTCGCCGCGTCGTCGCGCCAGAGCACTTCGATGGGGCGCCCGTCGCGCACGCCGCCGGCGGCGTTGACCTGCTCGAGCGCCAGCTCCCACCCCTTCTTGTAAGGGTCGGTGAAGGCGGTCATGCGGGTGTAGCTGTTGATCTCGCCGACCCGGATCGGATCGGCCGCCAGAGCCGGGGAGCAGACCGCAAGGGCTGCCGCAAGGGCCAGGGTCGCGCGTCTCGTGAACATCGGTCTCACCTCTCTGTTGTCATGGTCGCAAGCCCCGCGCTCTGCCGGCGCGGTGGATGGTTGGTCAGCGCAGCCCGTCCTCGCCTGTCACCTGATCGACGGTCAGCCCGCCGACCCGCGCATGGGGCCGCCCGCCCATGGTCATCGCCAGAGCATAGACGATCTCGCGCGGGCGCGGCGCGTCGGGAATGCGGATCTCGATGGCGTCGAAATGGCTGCGCACATAGGCCGCCTCGCGGTGGCCTAGCGGCAGGTCGAGGCTGGCGCCGACGCCGCCGAGCTTCATCGCCGACGGCACGATGGCCTTCGCGCCGCCGAGCAGTTCGCGCATCGCGTAGCCGCCGGGGACATGCCAGAGCGCGCCGTGCTCGCTCTCGCCCTCGGCGCCGACGATGGCGCCCTTGCCGTAGCTCTCCACCGCCGAAGGCTCGCCGCCGAGCAGCGCGAGGAGGCGCTGCGACAGCTCCAGCCCGAGCGGTTTCAGATCGTCCATGAAGCCCGCGATGTCGGGCTCGAAGCGCCCGGCGAAGGGATTGGCGATCACCGCCGCCGCCCAGGCGCGCAGGATCGGGCGCGCGAGAGGGGCGCCGCCCTCGTGGCGGATTTCCTCGAGATGCGTCGCGATCTTGCGGATCGCCGGCTCAGGCATGGGCCACCTCTCTCACGCGCGCAGCGCCCACCAGCCGCGCCGCCCCCCGCAGACGCAACGCCGCGCCGAGGATCAGGCCGACGCGCAGCATCGCCTCGGCCCGCGCGGCGCCGCGCGCCAGCGCCGCCTCGGTCTCAGCCTGCGCGAGCGGCCCGACTGACGCAACCGCCAGCCGCGCGCCGAGGTCGCTGTCGTCGCGCAGGATGTTGGCGGGGATGCGGCGGATCGCGGGATGGCCCGGCAGATCGACCGCGTTGGCGATCAGCGTCGCCGCGGCGTCCGCCGCCGCCGCCGATCCCGCGAGCACCGTGACGGCGTCGGCGATCCCGAGCGACAGGCTGCGCCCGCCCTGTCCGCTGGTGGCGACGCCGCCAGCGCCGCTTTCCGCGTCGAGGGTCAGCGCGCCGTCAACCCGCCCGTCCTCCTGCGCCAGCGCGACGGTGAAGCGGGCGTCGCCGCTCAGATGCAGGGCGATGTCGCCGCCATTGTTGACATAGGCGCGCCGGAGGGGCCCAGTGGCGCGCATCGTCGCCAGAACTTCATCCGCCACGGCGCCGGCGACGGCGGCCATCGGCGTGACGAACTCGGCCGCGGCGTGCGGGGCGACCGCCGCGACCATGCGCCGGGCCACCGCGCCGGAGGGCGCGGGACCGTCTGGCGAGCGCAGGCGCGGAAGTTCGGCGACAAGCTCGCTCAGGATCGTCGCGAAGCGCGCCCGAGCGGCGTGGAGCGCAGTCTCGGCGGCGGGGCCCTCCGCCGCCACGATCAGGTCGATGGGGCCGTGCTGCAGGTGCAGCCGTCCATCCGCCAGACGCGCCGCCGTGGGTCCGCTCATCGCGGCGTCCCCCAGCCGTAATGGCGCGAATCGGTCGGCCAGGGCAGGTCGCGGTCGGGCGCCACGCTCCGCTCGGCCTCCGCGAGCACGTCCTCAAGGCTGCGCACGGCGCTCATGTGCCCGCCGAGCGCCGCGTAGTCCGACAGCCTCATGGTGAACTCGATGGGCGCGACGAGCGCGGGGGTGGGCACATAGCCGAAGGAGTTGGTGGGCATCCGCGTCACATCCACCATGAAGGTGATGCCGCCGCCCGGCCAGACATAGGCCGGCGCGCCGCCGCAGGAGACGTAAGTCAGCGTCTCGCGCACCGAGCGCGTCAGCCGCACCGGGTTCTCGGTGACGCCCGCGCGCAGCGACCCCCCGGCGCCGCCCATGAACAGGACCGAACAGAGCGCCGGCTCGCAATTCTCCTCGACCCGCTCGACCGAGGCGCGCACTGCCGCCGGCGTCTCGGCGGGGCGGGGGATGAGCGCGTCGTCCAGCGTGAAATAGCCGTGCTGCTCGCCGGTGGTGGAGACCATCAGCAGCCGCAGCCCCGGCCAGGCCTTCTTGGGGTCGAAGGGCTTGAGGATCGTCAGCGGGTCCTCGACATCCGTCCCGCCCCAGCCGGCGCCCGGATTGGCGACCTGGAAATAGCGCCCGGGCGTCGAGCGGCGGCCCTTGATGCGCAGACCGGTCGGGCGCATCCCCAGCAGCTTGCCGGCCTGATGCTCGGACAGCACGCCGGTGATGTGGTCGTCCACCACCACGACGTCGTCGAGATGGTCGGCCCATTGCCGCGCGAACATGCCGATGGCGGCTGAGCCGCAGCCCACCCGCATCCGCTCCTCGGCGTGGCCGTCGATGACGGGGGGGGTCCCCGCTTGCGCGATCAGCGTCGCGCCGCCGTCGATGGTCATCTCGACGGCCTCGCGGTTGCACAGCCGCATCAGCGCGTCGCAGGCGACGCGGCCCTCCTTCTTCGAGCCGCCGGTGAGGTGATGCACGCCGCCGAGCGCGAGCATCCGGCTGCCGTATTCGCCGGTGGTCACATGGCCGACCGCCTCGCCCTCGACGCGCACGGTCGCCTGTTCGGGGCCGAGGAAGCGGTCGGTGTCGATCTTCAGCTTGACGCCGCAATAGGAGTAGATGCCCTCGGTGACGACCGTCACCATGTCCACCCCGCGCACGTTCTGGCTGACGATGAAGGGGGCGGGCTTGTAGTCGGGATAGGTGGTGCCTGCGCCGACGGCGGTGACGAAGGGCCGGCGGCTCTCGACCAGATCGCCGTCCCAGTCGGGCCCGCCGGCGAAGGGGACGACGGCGGCGCCTTCGGCCTTGGCGTGTTCCAGCACCGTGAAGGGATCGACGCGGACGAGCTGGCCGCCCTCGTTGGCGTAGCGGTCGCAGGCGCCGGCGCGACCGTCGGAGATGTAGCACATCACCGGGCAGGCGTCGCAGCGGATCTTGCCGCCATCGGTCGCGACGGGAGCGGTGCGGACCATGCTCAGCCTCCCGCGGCTCGGATCGCCGCGAGCACGCGCTCGGGCGTCGCGGGGAGGCGGCGGAGTTCGGCGCCGGTCGCGTGGCGGATCGCGCAGAGCGCGGCGGGGGCGGTCGGGATCAGCGCGTGCTCGCCGAGCCCCTTGGCGCCGTAGGGGCCATGCGGGTCCGGCACTTCGACGATCAGCGTCTCGATGGGCGGCGCGTCGCCGAAAGTCGGGATGAGGTAGTCGTGCAGATTGTCGGTGCGGCCGGGGACGAACTCCTCCATCAGCGCCATGCCGAGGCCCTGCATGACGCCGCCCTGAATCTGGCCCTCCACGAGCACCGGGTTGATCGCGCGCCCCACGTCGTGGGCCGCCGTCACCTTGACCGGGTGGACGCGCCCGAGCGCGAGGTCCACGTCGAGTTCGACGATCTGGGCTGCGTAGCCGAACTGGGCGTAGGGGCGGCCCTGACCGTCCGCGTCGAGCGGGCCGGTCGGCGGGTCGTAGGTCTCGGCGACTTGCAGCAGATAGCCGTCCTGGTCCACGGGCAGCGCGGCGAGGTCGAGCTGGCGCAGCGCTCCGCCCTCCACCAGCCGGACTGCGCCGCCCTCCAGCACGATTTCCGCCGCGTCGGAGACGTTGCCGAGCCGCAGCAGCGCCGCCCGCAGCGCCGCGCCCGCCCGCCGCGCCGCCTCGCCCGTGACGAAGGTCTGGCGCGAGGCGGAGGTCTTGCCGGCATCGGGCGTCAGATCGGTGTCGGCGCCGATCAGATCGACGGCGGACAGCGGCGCGCCAAGGGCCTGCGCGAAGATCTGGGCGATCACGGTGTTGGCGCCCTGCCCGATGTCCACCGCCCCCTGATGCAGCGCCACCCGCCCGTCGCCCTTCAGGCCCGCGCGGATGGTCGAGGGGTTGGGGATCGAGGTGTTCCCGCAGCCATACCAGCCCGACGCGACGCCCACGCCGCGCCGCAAGGGCGCGCCGGTCGCCCCGCGCCCGGCGTTCAGCACTTCGGCCTCGGCCAGCGCGCGCGTCCAGTGCGGGGCCAGCGCGTCGAGACAGGCGGCGGCGCCGACGCCGCTCTCGAACACCTGCCCGGTGACAGTGGGCAGGCCGTCGCGCAGCGCGTTGAGCTGGCGGAAGGCGAGGCGGTCCATGCCCAGCCGCTCGGCCAGCGCGTCGAGCGCAGGCTCGAGCGCTGCGGCGGCCTGCGGCACGCCGAAGCCGCGGAAGGCGCCCGAGGGCGGGCAGTGACTGTGCACCGCTTCGGTGTCGGCGCGATAGTTCGGGACGACGTAGGGGCCGCTCGCATGGACCGGCACGCGGTTGGCGACGGTCGGCCCCCATGAGGCGTAGGCGCCGGTGTTGAACTCCGCATCGAAGGCGAGGCCGGTCAGCCGGCCTTCGGCGTCGGCGCCGACGCGCAAGGCGATGCGCGCGGGGTGGCGTTTGGTGCTGACGCGCATCGATTCGGGGCGCGTGAAGGTCATGCGGACCGGGCGGCGCAGCGCCCACGCCGCCAGCGCGACCAGCGGCTGCGCCGTGAGGTCGAGTTTGGAGCCGAAGCCGCCGCCGACTGCGGTGGGGATCACCCGCACGCTGTCGGGCGGCAGACCCAGGATCGCGGCGAGGCCGTCGCGGTTCATCATGGGGGCTTGCGTGCAGCAGGTCACCTCGACCCGGCCGCCGACGCGGCGCGCCCAGGCCGCTTCGGGCTCGATATAGGCGTGCTCGACGAAGCCCGTCTCGATCCTGCCCTCCACGACGACCGAAGCGGCGGCGAGCGCGGCTTCGGCGTCGCCGCGCGCGACATGGCCGCGGCACATCGCGTTGCCTGGGCGCTCGGGGTGGAGGGGCGGAGCGGCGCGCGCGGCGTCGATGTCGGTCGCGGCGGAGAGGGGCGTCCAGGCCACGGGGAAGCCGCCGAGGTCGAGCGCCGCCATCGACGCGGCCTCGCCCACGACCGCCGCCACCGCCTCGCCCTCGAAGCGCGCCTCGCCCTCCGCCAGAACCGGCTGGTCGATGAAGCCGGGGATCACGCCGAAGCGGTTGAGGCCGGGCACGTCCGCCGCCGTCAGCACGGCGACCACGCCCGGATGCGCGGCGCGCCAACCCTCCAGATCGCCGAAGGCGAAGCTTGCGTGTGGGTGCGGGCTGCGCACGGCGCGCAGGACGAGCGCGTCCCCCGGCGCGGCGTCGTCGCCGAAGATCTCGGCGCCGGTCACCTTGGCGCGACCGTCGAGCCGGGCGACCGACGCGCCGACGCCGCCCTCGAACACCGCCGCGCCGGGCTGGGCGTCCATCACCGCCTCGACGATCTTGCGGTAGCCGGTGCAGCGGCAGAGCACGCCGCCGAGCGCGTCCGACACCTCGCGCTCCGAGGGCCGGGGCGTCTCGCGCAGGAGCGCGACGGCGGAAACCATCGCGCCGGGGGTGCAGATGCCGCATTGCGCCGCCCCGTGGCGCAGGAAGGCGTCGGCGAGCGCCTGCGCCTGCGGGTCGCGCGCCGTGAGCCCGGCGACCGTCTCGATCTCGGCGCCTTCGCAGCGGCCGAGCGCGGTGGTGCAGGCGCAGACGGGCGCGCCGTCGAGCAGCACGGTGCAGGCGCCGCAATCGCCGGCGTTGCAGCCGACTTTCACGTCGCGCGCGCCGGCCAGCTCGCGCAGCGCCTCGGACAGCCGCATCTGGGGCGCGGCGCGCAGCGCAATCGCCTCGCCGTTGAGCGTGAAGGCGACAGTCGCGCCCGGATCGTCGAAGTCGAGGCTCATGCCGCCGCCGCCTCTCCCGCCGCCATCCCAAGCGCGCGCCGGACCAGTTCGAGCGCCGCGGCGCGCCGATAGGCGGCGCTCGCGCGGATGTCGTCGATGGGCGACAGCGGCGCGAGATGGGCGGGGTCGGGGATCGCCGCGAGCGCGCGCCCATCCCACGGCGCGCCGACGAGCGCCGCTTCGAGCGCGGGCAGGCGCTGCGCGACCGCCGAGCAGGCGCCGACAGCGACGCGCGCGGCGCCCACCCGCCCCTGCGCGTCGGGCGCGAGCAGCGCCGCCACCATCCCGATCGAGATCACCAGATGCACCCGGGCGCCGAGCTTGACGAAGGCGCTGCGCGCGGCCTCGGGCTGCGGCGGGATCAGCACGGCGGTCATCAGCTCGTCGGGCGCGCGCGCGGTCCGGCGCGGGCCGAGCAGAAAGTCGCCCAAGGGCAGCCGCCGCACTCCCCGCAGCGAGGCGAGCTCGACTTGCGCGTCGAGCGCGAGCAGGGGCGGAACCCCGTCCGCCGCGGGCGAAGCGTTGCAGAGATTGCCGCCGATGGTGCCCGCATTCTGGATTTGCGCGCCGCCCACCTCGCGCGCCGCCGCCCGGAGCGCGTCGAAGGCCGGGGGAAGGGCTCCTCGGGCGATCATGGTCCAGGTGGTCGCTGCGCCGATCCGCCAGCCCTCCGCCGTTTCCGATGCGCCCCGCAGCGCGTCGAGCCCGCTGACGTCGAGCGCCGCGAACGCCGCCGGGCCGTCGCGCAGGGAGGGGTAGACGTCAGTGCCGCCGGCGAGGATGCGCGGCGCGTCCCCGCTCGCGCCCCGATGCGCTTCTGCGGCGAGCAGCGCCAGCGCCGCGTCGAGGGCGCGGGGGCGGTGGAAGCGCGGCGTCGCGGTCATGGCCTGCGGCCTCTTCCTCTGGCGCTGATCGTTCCTGTGCAAACGATGCTTCGGTCCACGGCCCGGCTTGTCAAGCGGTTTCCGGCGATGGCGCGCGGCGCTTGCCGCCCCGCCCCGCATGTGCTTGATCGACGTGCGGGCTGCGCCGCGTTTTCGGGCAGCCGCGCGCATCGCCGCGAAGGGAGCCTCGATTTGGCGGGCGACGAGCCGGACCCCTACATCCTCGACGCGCAGGTGGGCTATGTGCTGCGCCGCGCGCATCAGCGCCACACCGCGCTGTTCGCCGCGCGGATGGAAGGAGGGCTGACGCCGACCCAGTTCGCGGCGCTGTCGCGCCTCGCGGAAGTCGGGCCGTGCTCGCAGAACCATCTCGGGCGGCTGACGGCGATGGACGTCGCCACCATCAAGGGCGTGGTGGACCGGCTGCGCGCGCGCGGCCTGGTGGCGTCCGAGCCCGACGCCGAGGACCGCCGCCGCAGCGTCATCGCGCTGACCGAGGAGGGGCGCGCGCTGATCGGCCCGGCGCAGGCGGCGGGGCGGGAGATCACCGAGGCGACCCTTGCGCCGCTGACCGCGCGCGAGCGCGCGACGCTGCTACGCCTGCTGCGGTGCATCGCCGACTGAGCCGCGGAGCGCCGCCGTCGCCGCCGCATCGACCGCGCCGTCGCGCAGCGCCACGCCGAACAGCGCCCGCGCCTGCTCCGGCGTGTAATAGCCGAGCCGCACGTCCTCGCGCACGGCGTCGGGGTCTCGCCGGAACGGGTCGCCATGCCCGCCGCCGCCCGGCGTGCCGACGCGCACCCGGTCGCCGGGGCCGAGCGGGATGTCCTGCGCCTTGGACAGATGCGGCGGCGTGAAGGCCCGCCCCCCCTGCACGATCTCCACCGTGTTCACCGCCCCGTCGCGCCCGCCGAGCGCGCCTTGCGGGCCGACGCGCCCGTGATCCATCACGAAGGAGGCGCGCGCCGAGCCGCGCCGCAGCTCGATCTCGTACTCCACCCCGAAGCCGCCGCGCCGCGCGCCCGCCCCGCCCGAGCCCTCGCGCAGCGCGTAGCGGCGATAGAGCACGGGGAATTGCTGTTCCATGATCTCGATGGGCGGCGCCTTGGAGATGCCGATGGTCGAGCAGCCATTGGTCAGCCCGTCCTCGCGCGCATTGCCGCCATAGCCGCCGCCGCTCAGCTGATACATCACGAAGCCGCGCCCGCGCTCGGGGTCGTGGCCGCCCAGCCCGAAATTGCCCGAAGTGCCGGCGGGCGCCGCCGTGACGATCTCGGGGAGGGCCGGGGCCAGCGCCGCGAACACGGCTTCGGCGATGCGCTGCGACACCTCCGCCGCGCAGCCCGAGACGGGGCGGGGGTAGCGCGCGTCGAGGAAGGTGTCCTCGATCCCCGTCACCTCCAGCGGTTCGAAGGCGCCCGCGCTGATCGGCACATGCGGGAAGATGTGGCGCATCGCCAGATAGACCGAGGAGAGCGTCGTCGCCCGCACCGAGTTCATCGGGCCGGCGCAGGGCGGGCTGGAGCCGGCGAAGTCGAAGACGAGCCCCTCGGCGGATTTCGAGACGGCGAGGCGGATCTCCAGCGGCGCGTCCACCACCCCGTCGCTGTCCACGATCGCGACGCCGCGCCAGACGCCCTCGGGGATGCCGTCGATCGCCGCGCGCATCTGCGCCGCCGCCCGCGCGCGCAGGGCGGCGACCGCCTCCTCCACCACGTCGTCGCCGTAACGGTCGAACAGCGCGTCGAGCCGCTGCGCGCCGATCTCCAGCGCCGCCGCCTGCGCCTTCACGTCGCCGATGCGCTGCTCGGCGACGCGGATGTTGGCGCAGATGATGGAATAGATCTCCGCATCCATCGCGCCGCGCTTGAACAGCTTGACGGGGGGCAGGCGCAGCCCCTCCTGCTCGACCGCCGTGGCGGAGGCCGAGAAGCCGCCGGGCACCGCGCCCCCGATGTCCGGCCAGTGGCCGGTGTTGGACAGCCAGCACCAGAGCTTTCCGCCGCGCCAGTAGGGCCGGGCGAAGCGCACGTCCATCAGATGCGTGCCGCCGAGATAGGGGTCGTTGACGATGTAGATGTCGCCGGGCTCGGGGGGCGCGGTGACGCCGGAGGCGATGCGCTCGATCAGCGTGCGCGTCGAGAACTGCATCACGCCGACGAACACCGGCAGCCCGCCCGCGCCCTGCGCGATGAGCGACCCGTCCTCGGCGGAATAGATGCCGTCGGAGCGGTCGTTGGCCTCGGCGATCACGGGCGAGAAGGCGGCGCGCGAGAAGGCGAGGTCCATCTCGTCGCAGATCTGCTGGAGCCTGGCCTCGATGACAGTCAGGGTGATGGGGTCGAGCGTCACGCCGCGCCTCCCAAAGTCAGGATCAGATTGCCGTCGCGGTCCTGCGCGGCGCGGTCGCCGGGCTCGACGACGGTGGTGGCGTCCATCTGCTCGACGATGGCGGGGCCGTCGAAGGCGGCGGCGAGCGGCAGGCGCTCGCGCGCATAGACCGGCGTCTCGCGCCAGCCGCTCTCGAACCAGACCCGGCGCGTCCCGGTCTGCGCCTCGGCGAGCGTCGCGGCGCGCCCGGCGGGGTCGATCAGCGTGGAGAGGTCGGCTTCGGGCCGCGCGCCGATCACCGAGGTCGCGAGGTTGACGAGGTTCACGGGGGCGTCGAGCGACAGGCCGAAGCGGCGCAGATAGGCGGCGTCGAACAGCGATTTCAGCGTCTCGCGGTCGGGGGCCGGGCTCTCCAGCGCGACGCGCAGCAGATGGGTCTGGCCGACGAACTGCATGTCGGCGCTGCGGATCACGCGGATCTCGGCCAGCGCGACCCGCTCCTGCGCGATCAGCCGCCGGCCCTCGGCCTCCTGCCCGGCGAGCACGTCGCGGACATGGCCCATGTCGAGCGCGTCGAGCGGGCGGTTGAGCGTGCTGACGAAATCGTGCCGCAGATCGGCGACTGCGCAGCCGAGCGCGTTGGTCAGGCCGGGGCGCGCGGGAACCAGCACGCGCGGCGCGCCCAGTTCCCGCGCGAGCGCCACGGCGTGCAGCGGGCCGGCGCCGCCGAAGGCGAAGAGCGCGAAGTCGCGCGGGTCCTCGCCGAGCGAGACCGAGACCATGCGGATCGCCCCCGCCATCACCGTGTTCGCGACGCGGATCACCGCCGCGGCCGCGCCTTCGGCGTCGAGCCCGAGCGGCTTTCCGAGCGTCTTGAGAAAGATCGCGCGCAAGCTCTCGAGCGAGACGGGCGCGTCCACCGCCAGCAGCCGGGCGGGGTTCATCCGGCCGAGCAGGAGATTCGCGTCGGAGATGGTGGGGAGCCTCCCGCCGCGGCCGTAGCAGATCGGGCCGGGATCGGCGCCCGCGCTGTCGGGGCCGACGCGCAGAAGCCCGGAGGCGTCGACCCGCGCGATCGAGCCGCCGCCCGCGCCCACTGTCCGCACGTCCACCATCGGGACATGGATCGGCATGGCGTATTCGATCTCGATCTCGTTGGAGACGGCGGGGGTCGCGTCGCGGATCAGGGCGACGTCGGTCGAGGTGCCGCCCATGTCGTAGGTGACGAGGTTGCGCAGCCCGGCGCGCCGCCCGGTCGCCGCCGCCGCCATGACCCCCGATGCAGGCCCGGACATCACGGTCTTGGCCGCCTCGCGCGCGACGAAGCGCGCGGAGACCATGCCGCCATTGCCGGTCATCACCTGCAGGTCGCGCCCGTAGCCGCGTGCGGCGAGCGCCGCGTTCAGCCGCGCGACATAGCGCTCCAGCAGGGGCTGCACCGAGGCGTTGACCGCCGCCGTCACGCCGCGCTCGAACTCGCGGCTTTCCGACAGAAGCTGATGGCCGAGCGTCACATGGCCGTTCGGCCAGAGCTCCGCCGCGATCTCGCCGGCGCGCAGCTCATGGGCGGGGTTGGCGTAGGCGTGAAGGAAATGGATGACGAGCGACTCGCAGCCCGCCGCGATCAGCTCGGCGATGCGGTCGCGCAAGCGTTCCTCGTCGAGCGGTGTCAGCACGCGGCCCTGCGCGTCCATCCGCTCGGGAACTTCGAGGCGAAGGTCGCGCGGGATCACCGGGCGGAACGTTCCCGTCATGCCGTATGGCCGGGGGCGCGTGCGGCGGCCCAGCTCCAGCACGTCGCGGAAGCCCTCGGTCGCGATCAGCCCGGTGCGCGCGAGGCGGCGCTCCAGCACGGCGTTGGTGGTGACGGTCGTGCCATGGGCCAGCAGGTCGAGCGCGGCGAGGTCGACTTGCGCCGCATCGAGCGCGGCGAGCACGCCTTCGGCCTGATTGGCCGGGGTGGTCGGGGTCTTGGCGAGGCGGACAGTCCCGGTCGCCGCATCCAGCAGCACCAGATCGGTGAAGGTGCCGCCGACGTCGACGCCCGCGACCAGCCCTGCGCTCTCCGCCATGCCGACCGCCCTCCACCTCGCCTCTCTCGTTAGCATACGAACGCCGGCGCAGCGATCAACCGGAATGCGCGCGCGCCGCCGGACACCCGAGATTGACAGACTCTGCGCGCCGCCGCATGAGCGGCTCAAGGCGCGCCGCCGTCGCGCCGCCGGGGAGGCCCTATCGTGGCGCTGAGCGACAATGCGCGCGGCGCGCTCTATATGAGCGTGAGCATGGGGGGCTTCGCGCTCAACGACGCGCTGATGAAGCTCGTCTCGTCCGAACTTCCGCTGATGCAGGCGATCCTTCTGCGCGGAATCGCGGCGTCGGCGCTGATCCTGCTGCTCGCCTGGCGCGCCGGGGCGCTCGCCTTCCGGCCCCGCCGCGCCGACGCGATCCCGCTCGCGATGCGGACCTTCGCCGAGATCGGCTCGACGCTGTGCTTTCTCACCGCGCTGTTCAACATGCCGCTCGCCAATGCGACGGCGATCCTGCAGGCCTCGCCGCTGGCCGTGGCGCTCGCGGCGGCGTGGCTGCTGGGCGAGCCGGTCGGGTGGCGGCGCTATCTGGCGATCAGCATCGGCTTTCTCGGCGTGCTCATCATCGTGCGCCCCGGCGCCGAGGGCTTCACGGCCTATTCTCTGCTCGCGCTGGCGGCGGTGGGCTTCATCGTGATCCGCGATCTGGCGACGCGCCGGCTGACGGCGGCGACGCCCAACCTTTACGCGACCGCCCTGACCTCGGTCGCCATCATGGCGGCGGGCGGCGTGGGCGCCGCCGCGCAGGACTGGGCCCCGCTGTCGCTGCGGGCGTCGGCCATCCTCGGGGCGGCTTCGGTCTTCCTGCTGATCGGCTACAATTTCGGCGTCAAGACCATGCGGGTCGGGGACGTGGCCGTGGTCACGCCATTCCGCTACTCGATCCTGCTCTGGGCGATGCTGCTCGGGTTTGTCCTGTTCGGCGACGTCCCCGACGCGCTCACGCTGCTCGGGGCCGCCATCGTGGCGGGGGCCGGCGCCTTCACGCTCTGGCGCGAACAGCGGGCGCGGCGACTGGCGCAGGCGCTTGCGCGCGCCGGACGCGATTGACCTGCTGGACATCGCCGTCGCGCAACCGCCACAATGGAGCCGCCGCCGGGGCTTCGCCCGGCCCGCCCGAAAGGCGCCGAGACATGCGGATCGCCATCGGTTGCGAACTCTCCTACGCGCTGCCCGCCGACACGCCGTTGATCGCGATGTTGACCGTGCATCACTCGCGCGCGCCGCAGCTGGAGCGGCCCGATTGGGTCGTCACGACGCCCGCCGTCCCGATCGAAAGCTATCGCGACGTGTTCGGCAACTGGTGCTGCCGTCTCGTCGCGCCCGCCGGCGCGTTCACTTTGGGCACCGACAGCGTGATCCGCGACCACGGCGCGCCAGACCCTGTGGACTGGAGCGCGGGACAGCACGAGGTCGCCGATCTCCCCGCCGAGACGCTGCAATTCCTGCTCGGCAGCCGCTATTGCGAGACCGACCGCCTGTCGGAGGAGGCGTGGCGGCTCTTCGCGGGAACGCCGCCCGGATGGGCGCGCGTGCAGGCGATCTGCGATTTCGTCCATAACCATGTGACCTTCGGCTACGAACACTCGCGCGCCACCCGCACCGCCGCCGAGACCTATGCGGAGGGGCGCGGCGTCTGCCGCGACTTCACCCATCTGGCCGTGACCTTCTGTCGCTGCATGAACATCCCGGCCCGCTACTGCACCGGCTATGTCAGCGACATCGGCCAACCCCCGCCCTACGGCCCGATGGATTTCGCCGCATGGATGGAGGTCTGGCTCGGCGGGCGCTGGCGCGTGTTCGATCCGCGCAACAACAGCCCGAGGATCGGGCGCATCCTCATCGCGCAGGGGCGCGACGCGGCGGACGTGCCGCTGACCCACACTTTCGGACCCAATGCGCTGACGGGTTTCCGCGTCTGGACGGACCAGATCCCGGACTGAGAACCCCCCGCTGGACAGCGCCGCCGCGCTGCTGTCAAAGTCATGCGCATCGAGGCGCGTCGGCGCCCATCCGCTCTGCATCGACAGACAGGGAGACCAGCAGATGACCAAATCCTTCGGCGCGCTCGCCGCGGCGTCGCTTCTCGCGATGGCCGCCGTCCACCCCGCAGCCTTCGCCGAGACCCCTCCCGACACGCTCGTGATCGCCGACAAGATCGACGACATCGTCTCCATCGACCCCGCCGAGGCGTTCGAGTTCTCGGGCACCGACATGCTCAACAACGTCTACGACACGCTGGTCGAGCTCGACCCGACGCAGCCCGGCGTGCTCGTCCCCGGCCTCGCCGAAAGCTGGTCGGTCGCGGAGGACGGCGTCACCTACACCTTCAGGATGCGCCCCGGCGTCACCTTCTCCTCGGGCAACCCGGTCCGCGCCGAGGACGCCGCCTTCTCGCTGCAGCGCGTGATCAAGCTCAACAAGACGCCGGCCTTCATCCTCACCCAGTTCGGCTTCACGCCCGAGAACGTCGAGGAGCGCATCCGCGCCGAGGGCGACACGGTGGTGATCGTCACCGGCGAGCCCTTCGCGCCGACATTCGTTTACAACTGCCTCACCGCCATCGTCGCCTCGATCGTCGACAAGGAGGTGGTGATGGCCAATGAGGTGAACGGCGATCTCGGCTACGAATATCTCAAGGGCGCGTCGGCCGGCACGGGCGCTTATGTGCTGCGCAGCTACAAGCCCGCCGACAGCTATGTGCTCGACGCCCGCGAAGGCCACTGGCGCGGCGACGCCAAGCTCAAGCGCGTGTTCCTGCGTCATGTGCCCGAGCCCTCCACCCAGCGCCTGCTGATCGAGAAGGGCGACATCGACATCGCGCGCACGCTGACGCCCATCGACGTGGACGGCCTCGCCGGCAACCCGGACGTCACCGTGACCTCCGACGTTGGCGGCTACATCCACTACATCGCGCTCAACCAGAAGCGCGAGCCGCTGAATAATCCCCTCGTGATCGACGCGATGCGCTGGCTGATCGACTATGAGGGGATGGCGAACAGCTTCCTGAAGGGCCAGCAGATGGTCCATCAGGCGTTCCTGCCGCGCGGCTATCTCGGCTCGATCGACGAGACGCCCTACAGCCTGAATGTCGAGAAGGCGAAGGCGCTGCTGGCGGAAGCCGGCGTCGGGCCGTTCACCACCTCGATCTCCGTGCGCAACAGCCAGGACCGCATGGAGATGGCGCAGTCGATCCAGAACACCTTCGCGCAGGCCGGCATCACGGTCGAGCTGAAAGTGGGCACCGGCGCCGAAGTGCTGGGCGACTACCGCGCGCGCAACCACGACATCACGCTGCAGGCCTGGGGGCCGGACTATCCCGACCCGCACACCAACGCGTCGACCTTCGCGGTCAACCCCGACAACAGCGACGAGGCGAAGCTGACCGGACAGCTGGCGTGGCGCACGGCCTACGAGCCGGGCGAGGTGATGGAGATGGCGCTCGCCGCCGTGGTCGAGCGCGACGCCGACAAGCGCGCGGCGATGTATCAGGAGATCCAGCGCCGCCACCGCGACGACTCGCCCTTCATCGCGATGTTCCAGTCGATCGACCAGACGGCGCTGCGGTCCAATGTCGAGGGCTTCTTCACCGGCGGCTCGACCGATCAGGCCACCTACTGGCTGGTCACGAAGTGAGCCATCGCGCGCCCGGAGACCGCTCCGGGCGCGCGACCTTCTCCCGATGAGCGACATCGCCGCTGCTCCCGCGCGCCGCCCGTCGCGTCTGCTGTCCCGCCTGCGCGGGCTGGCGGGCGTGATGCTGGCGCTCGCCGCCACATTCCTCGGCCTGCTGCTGGTGACCTTCGTCATCGGCCGGGTCGTGCCCATCGACCCGGTGCTCGCCATGATCGGCGAGCGCGCCACCACCGCGCAATATGAAGCCGCCCGCCTCGCGCTCGGCCTCGACGAGCCGATCTGGAGGCAGTTCCTGATCTATGTCGGCGACGCGCTGCGCGGCGATTTCGGAACGTCGCTGCTGACGCGCCAGCCGGTCGCGCAGGACATTCTGCGGGTGTTCCCCGCGACGCTGGAGCTCGCCACCATCGCCACGATCTTCGGCGTTCTGATCGGGGTGCCGGCGGGTGTTTTCGCCGCCTCCAGGCCCGGCGGGCTGGTCGATCAGGCGGTGCGGCTGATCGGGCTGATGGGCTATTCGATGCCTGTGTTCTGGCTGGGGCTGATGGGGCTCCTGCTGTTTTACGGCATTCTCGGCTGGGTGGGCGGGCCGGGCCGGCTCGACAGCGGCTTCGAGATGATGTTCGAGTTCGACGTCGAGCGCGTGACGGGGATGATCCTCCTCGACACCGCGCTCGCGGGGCGGTGGGACATCTTCCGGAACGCGCTCAGCCACATCGTGCTGCCGGCGGGCGTGCTCGGCTACTACTCGATGGCCTATATCAGCCGGATGACGCGCAGCTTCATGATCGCGGAGCTGAGTCAGGAATACGTCACCACCGCCCGCGTGAAGGGGATGCCGGAATGGCGGGTCGTGTGGGTCCATGCGCTGCGCAACGTGATGGTGCCGCTGATCACGGTCGTGGCGCTCTCCTACGCCAATCTGCTGGAGGGCTCGGTGCTGACCGAGACGGTCTTCGCCTGGCCCGGCCTCGGCCTCTACATCACCAACGCGCTGTTCTCCGCCGACATGGCCGCCGTGATGGGCGGCACCATCGTCGTCGGCGCGGTGTTCGTCTGCCTCAACATGCTGTCGGACGTGCTCTACCGCCTCGTCGATCCGAGGGCGCGATGAGCGATCTGACTGCATGGCTGCTCGACCCCGCCCCCGCCTCGCGGACGCAGGCGCGGCTGGGGCAGGCGTGGCTCGGCTGGCTGCGGCTGCGGCGCAACCCGCTGGCGATGCTCGGGCTCGCCATCGTGGTCGCGCTGCTGGCGATGGCGGCGATGGCCCCGTGGATCGCCACGCACGACCCGTTGGCGCAGGACCTGTCGCAGCGGCTGCTGCCGCCGGGCTCGGCGGGCCACTGGCTCGGCACCGACGAGTTCGGCCGCGACATCTGGAGCCGGATCGTGTTCGGCGCCCGCGTGACCTTGTATATCGTTGCGCTGGTGGTGGCGACTGCGCCCTTGTTCGGGCTGCTCGTCGGCGCGGTGTCGGGCTATTTCGGCGGCTGGGTCGATCAGGTGCTGATGCGCATCACCGACATCTTCCTCGCCTTTCCGCGCCTGATCCTCGCGCTGGCGCTGGTGGCGGCGCTGGGCCCCGGCATCGAGAACGCGGTGCTCGCCATCGCGCTCACCGCCTGGCCGCCCTACGCCCGCGTCGCCCGCGCCGAGACGCTGACGGTGCGCAGCGCGGACTACATCGCCGCCGTGCGGTTGCAGGGAGCGGGGTCGGGGCGGATCATCTGGGGGCATGTCATGCCGATGTGCCTGCCCTCGGTCATCATCCGCGTCACACTCGACATGGCGGGAGTGATCCTGACGGCGGCGGGGCTCGGGTTCCTCGGTTTGGGCGTGCAGCCGCCGCTGCCGGAATGGGGGCTGATGATCTCGTCGGGGCGGAAATTCCTGTTCGACCAGTGGTGGGTGGCGACGATGCCGGGCCTTGCGATCTTCATCGTCTCGCTCGGCTTCAACCTGCTCGGCGACGGCCTGCGCGACGTGCTCGACCCGCGGAACTCCGGCAAATGAGCGCGCTTCTGGAGGTGGAGGACCTCCGCGTCACCTTCGACACCGAAGCTGGGCCAGTCGAGGCGGTGCGGGGCGTCTCCTTCACGCTGGGGCGCGAGCGGCTGGCGATCGTGGGCGAGTCGGGCAGCGGCAAGACGATCACCGGCCGCTCGATCCTGCGGCTGGTGCGCCCGCCGGGGCGGGTGAGCGCCAAGCGCATGGCGCTCGACGGGGTCGAGTTGCTGGAGCTGTCGGAGCGGCGGATGCGCGCGCTGCGGGGCCAGCGCATCGCCATGGTCATGCAGGACCCGAAATTCTCGCTCAACCCGGTGATGAAGACCGGCGCGCAGCTGACCGAGGGGCTGCGCCTGCGCGACCGCATGGGCGCGCGCGACGCCCGCCGCCGCGCGCTCGAGATGCTGGAGGCGGTGCAGATCCGCGACCCCGAGCGCGTGATGGAGGCTTATCCGCACGAGCTGTCGGGGGGCATGGGCCAGCGCGTGATGATCGCGATGATGCTGATCCCCAATCCCGACCTGCTGATCGCCGACGAGCCGACATCGGCGCTCGACGTCACGGTGCAGACCGAAGTGCTGAACATCCTCGACAAACTGGTGCGCGAGCGCGGCATGGGGCTGATCTTCATCAGCCACGACTTGCCGCTGGTGGCGCAGTTCTGCGACCGGGTGCTGGTGATGTACAAGGGCCGCGTGGTGGAGGAGATCGCCGCCGACCGGCTGTCGGAGGCGCGGCACCCCTACACGCGCGGGCTGCTCGGCTGCCTGCCGCGCATCGGCGGCGCGCGCGGGCCGCTGCCCGTGCTCAAGCGCGATCCGGCATGGGAGATGTGAGCGCGTGCCCCTGATCGAGATCGACCGCCTCAGCGTCACTTTCCACCAGCAGGGCCGCGACGTGCGCGCGGTGCGCGACGTGTCGTTCGACGTCGAGGCGCGCGAGAGTTTCGGCCTCGTGGGCGAATCCGGCTCGGGCAAATCCACCATCCTGCGCGCGATCTGCGGGCTCGCGCCGATCTCGGAGGGCGCGATCCGCATCGGCGGCGTCCCCGTCAAATCGCCGCGCGATCGCGCCTTCGCGCGCCGGGTGCAGATGGTGTTTCAGGACCCCTACGCCTCGCTGCACCCCCGCCGCACGGTGGACGCCACTCTGCGCGAGCCGCTGGAGATCCACCGCATCGGCGAGCGCGACCGCCGCGTGACCGAGGCGCTGCGCGATGTGGGCCTCGATGCGAGCTTCCGCTTCCGCTTCCCGCACCAGCTGTCGGGCGGCCAGCGCCAGCGCGTCGCCATCGCCCGCGCGCTGATGCTGGAGCCCGAAATCCTGCTGCTCGACGAGCCGACCTCCGCGCTCGACGCCTCGGTGCAGGCCGAGGCGCTGAACCTGCTGGCGCGGCTGCGCGCGGAGCGGGGGCTGACTTTCCTGATGGTCAGCCATGATCTGGCGGTGATCGACCACATGTGCGACCGGCTGGCGGTGATGAAGGACGGCGCGGTGGTCGAGCGGCTCGACCGCGCGGCGCTGGCCTCGGGCGGGGCCGTCGAGCCCTACACCCGCGCGCTGTTCGCGGCCTCGGCCTACGCAGCCCGCGACGCGCTCCCGGAGCCGCAGCCCGCCTGACCTCCCCGCCGCCTTGCCCGCTTCCCCCCGATCCGCTATCGCCTGCGCGCATCGACAAGGGGCGCGCCGATCATGGCCAAGGACGACAGAAAGCCGCGCCGGCCGCGCGCCGAGACGCCGAGGGGGTTCCGCGACTGGTTCGGGCCGGACGTGCTGGCGCGCGACGCCATGCTCGGCGCGATCACCGAAGTCTATCGCCGCTACGGCTTCGACCCGCTGGAGAGCTCCGCCATCGAGACGGTCGAGGCGCTCGGCAAGTTCCTGCCCGACGTGGACCGCCCCAATGAGGGCGTCTTCGCCTTTCAGGACGACGACGAGACCTGGCTCGCACTGCGCTACGACCTGACCGCGCCGCTCGCCCGCGTCTACGCCCAGCACCAGCGCGACTTGCCGACCCCCTATCGCCGCTACGCCGTGGGCCCGGTCTGGCGCAACGAGAAGCCGGGGCCGGGGCGGTTCCGCCAGTTCACCCAATGCGACGCCGACACGGTGGGGGCCGCCAGCGTCGCCGCCGACGCGGAAATCTGCGCCATGTTGGCGGATGCGCTCGAGGCGGCGGGGATCGCGCGGGGCGACTATCTGATCCGCGTGAACAACCGCAAGGTGCTCAACGGCGTGCTGGAGGCCATCGGCCTCGGCGACCCGGAGGCCGACGCCCATGCGCGCGGCGTGGTCAGCCGTTCGGTGGACAAGCTCGACAAGCTGGGGCCGGAGGGCGTGCGGCTGCTGCTCGGCGAAGGCCGCAAGGACGAGAGCGGCGATTTCACGAAGGGCGCTGGGCTCGCTCCTGACCGGATCGAGCTGATCATGGGCTTTCTCGACGCCCGCCGCGACGACGCCGCCGCCACCTGCGCCGCGCTGCGCGACCTTGTCGGCCACACCGGCGTCGGCGCCGAGGGCGTCGCGGAGCTGGAGGAGATCGCCGCGCTGCTCGACGCGCAGAGCTACGGCCCCGAGCGCGTCGTGATCGACCCCTCGGTGGTGCGCGGCCTGGGCTATTACACCGGCCCGGTCTACGAGGCCGAGCTGACCTTCGAGATCCTCGACGACAAGGGCCGCAAGCGCCAGTTCGGCTCGGTGGCGGGCGGCGGGCGCTATGACGACCTCGTCAAGCGCTTCACCGGGCAGAGCACGCCCGCGACCGGCGTCTCGATCGGCGTGGATCGGCTCCTCGCAGCGCTGCGCGAGAAGGGCCGGCTGGCCGAGGCCGCGCAGGGGCCGGTGGTCGTCTGCGTGATGGACCGCGCCCGCATGGCGCAGGCGCAGACGATCTGCGCCGAACTGCGCCGCGAGGGAATTCGCGCGGAGGTGTTCCTCGGCGGCGGGAACATGGGCAGGCAGCTCAAATACGCCGACAAGCGCCAGAGCCCCGTCGCCGTGATCGAGGGCGAGGACGAGACGGCGCGGGGTGTGCTCCAGCTCAAGGACCTCCGCCTCGGCGCGCTGCTCGCCCAGAGCATCGAGAGCAACGAGGCGTGGAAGGCCCAGCCGGCGCAGCTCGAAATCCCCCGCGCCGAACTGGTGGCGCAGGTGCGCGCGATGCTCGCCCGCCGCTACGACGGCGCGGCCTGAGCCGATGGCCGCCGACCGCGCCTACATCGCCGGGGGCCGCGTCGGCGCGCCGCGCGCGGCGCTGGCGGGCCTGTGCGCGCGGATCATGGCGCTGTTCGAGGCGGCGGGCTGCATGCGGGTCGAGCCCGCGGCCCTTCACTCCGCCGACGCGCTGCTCGACGTCTATGGCGAGGATGTCCGCGCCCGCGCCTTCACGGTGGACGAGCCGGGCGGCGGCGCGCTGTTCCTGCGCCCCGACTTCACCGTGCCGGTCCTGCAACTCCACCTCTCCGCCCGCGCCGAGCCCGCCCGCTACAGCTATCTCGGCCCGGTCTGGCGGCGTCAGGCGCCGGGGTCCGCGCGCCCGACCGAATACCTTCAGGCGGGGCTGGAGATTTTCGGGGAGGAGGCCGCCGAGGCCGACGCGGAGATCTTCGCGCTGATCGCGCGCGCGCTGGCTGAGGGCGGCGTGGAGGCGCCCGAAATCGTGACCGGCGATCTGGGCGTCGCGGCGGCGATGCTGGATGCGGCGCCGATCCCCGACGCCCGCCGCGCCGCGCTCAAGCGCCACTTCTGGCGCCCGCACCGCTTCGCCGCGCTCCTGCGCCGCTTCTCTGCTCCCGCTCCCCCGCCGTCGCCCCGCCGCGCCGCGCTGCTGGCCGCCGCCGACGACCCCGCCGAGATCGCGGCCCTCGCCCATGCCGAGGGCGCGCTGGTCGGCGCGCGCGGGCTCGACGAGATCGCCGCGCGGGTCGAGGCGCTGGCCGAAGATTCGCGCGAGGCGCCGCTGCCGGCCGACCTCGCCCGCGCGCTCGACGCCGCCTTCGCGGTCGACGCCCCCGCCGCCGACGCCCATGCCCGACTTTCCGACCTCGCGCGCGGGGCGGGGCTCGACATCGGCCCGGCGCTCGACCGGTTCGCGCGCCGCCTCGACGCGCTGGCCGCGCGCGGCTTCGACGCGCACGCACTGCCCTTCCGCGCCTCCACGGCCCGGACGCTGGAATATTACGACGGCTTCGTCTTCGAGATGGCGGCGCCGGGCCGCCCAGACTTGCCGCCGCTCGCCGGCGGCGGGCGTTACGACGGCATCGCCGCCGCCCTCGGCGCCGATCATGCGGCGCCGGCGGTGGGCGGGATCGTGCGGCCCGAGGCGCTGATGGCGGCGGGAGGGGGGCGGCCATGCTGAAGCTCGGCCTGCCCTCCAAGGGCCGCCTGCAGGAGCAGAGCATCGAGGCCTTCGCCGAATTCGGCCTCGCCATCGAGCGGCAAGGCGCGGAGCGGGAATATTCCGGCCGCCTGAATGGCGCGCCCGACGTCGCCCTCACCCTGATGAGCGCGGGCGAGATCCCGGCGGCGCTGGCGGCGGGCGAGATCCATCTCGGCGTGACCGGCCTCGACCTGATCGCCGAGCGCATCCCCGACGCCGGCCTCCGGGCGCCGGTGCTGGCGAAGCTCGGCTTCGGTCACGCCGACCTGATCGTGGCCGTGCCGGCCTGCTGGGCCGATGTCGAGACCATGCACGACCTCGACGAGGTCGCGGCGCAGTTCCGCGCGCGCCACGGCCGCCCGATCCGCGTCGCGACCAAATACCACCAGCTCGCCCGGCGCTTCTTCGCGCAGAGCGGGGTGGCCGATTACCGCCTCGTGGACAGCCAGGGCGCGACCGAGGCGGGGCCGCGCAACCTGACCTGCGAGGCCATCGTCGACATCACCTCCTCCGGCGAGACCTTGCGCGCCAACCATCTGCGCATCCTCGAGGACGGTCTGATCCTGCGGTCCGAGGCGGTTCTGGCGCTGGCGCGCGGGGCCGGCTGGGACGAACGCAGCCGCCGCGCGCTGGGAGAATTGGGGCGGCGCATCGGCTTCGACGCCGAGACCTTCGGGCTCTGAGGGCGGCGCATGGGCGAGCTGATCGTCGGGCTCGCGGGCACGCAGGCGGGCGAGGCGCTTGCGCTGGCGCTCGCGCTGCTCTCCGCGCTCGCCCATGCGATCTTCGGCGCGATCAACAAGGGCTCGCGCGATCCGTATCTGACGCGCGGCGCGATCAACATCTGCTACGCGCTCGGCGCGCTTCCCTTCGCGCTGTTCGTGCTGCCCTGGCCGACGCCCGCGCTCTGGGGCGCGCTGGCGGGGGTCTATCTCATCCACATCGTCTATGAATGGCTTCAGGCGCGCTCCTACGAGATCGGCGGCTTCACGGTCGTCTATCCCATCGCGCGCGGCACCGGCCCGCTGATGACGACGTTGGCCGCATTGGTCGTGTTCGGCGAGCATTTCAGCGCCGGGCAATGGTCGGGGCTGCTGCTGCTCACCGGCGCGATCTACGGCCTCGCCTTCGCCAATGTCCGCGCGCTGGGGATCGAGGATCTGGCGGCGGCGCGCCGTCTGAAATCGGCCATCGGCACGGCGCTGCTGACGGGCTGCATGATCGCGCTCTACACGATCTGGGACGCCTGGGGCATACGGCTCGCCGAGAACCCCTTCACCTTCCTCGCCTGGTTCTTCGTGCTGGGCGGCGCGGGGTTCCCGCTGATCGCGGCGGCGCGCTGGCGCCGCCTCGCCCCCGCCGACCGGCCCGAACTGTCGGAGCTTGCGACGCGCGGCGTGTTCGGCGCGCTGATCGCCTATCTCAGCTTCGGCTCGGTGATGCTGGCAACGCGATTGGGGCATGTCGGCGAGGCGGCGGCGATCCGCGAGACGTCCATCGTCTTCGCGACCGCCATCGGCGTGCTGATCTTCCGCGAGCGCATCGACGCGGCGCGCCTCGGCCTGATCGGGTTGATCGCGCTGGGCGCCGTGCTGGTGAAGATCGGCTGAAGCGGCTATATCCCCGGCGTCGCCGCGAAAGGATGCTCATGAACCCGTTTGTGAAACTGGCGCTCGAGATCGGCCCGCTCGTCGTGTTCTTCGGCGCGTTCCAGCTGTTCAAGGGCGCGCCCGTGGAAGTCGGCGGCGTGTCCTATGACGCGGTCGTGGTGGCGACTGCGCTGTTCGTGCCCGCGATCCTCGCCTCGCTCGCCGCCTCCTGGGCGATGACGCGCAGCCTGCCCAAGATGGCGGTGTTGACGGCTGTCGTCGTTGTGATCTTCGGCGGGCTGACCATCGCGCTCAACGACGAGACCTTCATCAAGATGAAGCCGACGATCGTGAATGGCTTGTTCGCGCTGGCGCTGGGCGTCGGCCTGCTGCAGGGTCGCAGTTACCTGAAATATCTGATGGGCGAGGCGCTGCCGCTGAACGACGCCGGCTGGATGATCTTCACGAAACGCTGGGCGCTGTTCTTCGTGTTCCTCGCCGTGTTGAACGAGGCGATCTGGCGCACGCAGAGCACCGATTTCTGGGTCGCGTTCAAGACCTTCGGAAATCTGCCGCTGACACTTGCGTTCATGGCGAGCCAGTGGCCTATGCTGAAGCGGCACGGGTTGGGCGGTTGAACGCGCTCAGACCGCCGCGCCGACCGGGCAGGTGACGCCCGTCCCGCCGATGCCGCAATAGCCGCCGGGGTTCTTGGCGAGATATTGCTGGTGGTAGTCCTCGGCGTAGTAGAATTCAGGCGCGTCGAGGATTTCCGTCGTGATGGCGCCGTAGCCCGCCGCGCGCAGCCGGCTCTGGAACGCGTCGCGCGAGGCTTCGGCGGCGGCCTTCTGGACTGCGTCGCAGCAGTAGAGCCCCGAGCGATATTGCGTGCCCACGTCGTTTCCCTGCCGCATGCCCTGCGTGGGGTCGTGGCCCTCCCAGAACACCTTGAGCAGCGCGTCATAGGAAATCTGCGCCGGGACGAACACGATCAGCGCCACTTCGTTGTGGCCGGTCATGCCCGAGCACACTTCGCGATAGGTCGGGTTCGGCGTGTGACCGCCCGCATAGCCGACTGCGGTCACCCAGACGCCCGGCAGGCTCCAGAACATCCGCTCCACGCCCCAGAAGCAGCCCATCCCCACCATCGCCCGCGCATGGCCTTCGGGGAACGGACCCTTGAGCAGGCGGCCGTTGACGAAATGCGTCTGCGCCGTCGGGATCGGGTCGGGCCGGCCCTTCAGCGCCTTTTCGGGCGCGGGGATCTCGGCGGGCTTGCGGGTGAAGAACATCGGCGCCTCCTGACTGTCCAGCCACATATGCGGCGGCGGTCCCCCTGCGGCAAGGGCGGGAACTTTACGCGAACTTCCGCTTTCCCCGCACCGCCGCCCGCGCTATCCTGCGGCGCATGACGCATGGCTTCGAAGAGGCGGACGCCTTCGCGGCGTATGAAGGGCGCAAGCTGTCGGAGCTTGCTGCCCCGCGCCCGCGCGCGCCCTATCTGGATGGCCTCAACCCCGAGCAGCGCGCCGCCGTCGAGACCACCGAAGGCCCGGTGCTGGTGCTCGCCGGCGCCGGCACTGGCAAGACCCGCGCGCTGACCGCCCGCATCGCGCATCTGCTGGCGACGGGGCGCGCGCAGCCGAACGAGATCCTCGCCGTCACCTTCACCAACAAGGCCGCCCGCGAGATGCGCGCCCGCATCGGCGCGATGATCGGCGGCGCAGTGGAGGGGATGCCCTGGCTCGGCACGTTCCATGCGCTGTGCGTGAAGATGCTGCGCCGCCACGCCGAACTCGCCGGCCTCAAGCCCAGCTTCACCATCCTCGACACGGACGACCAGCTGCGCCTGCTGCGCCAGCTGATCCAGGCCGCCAATCTCGACGAAAAGCGCTGGCCGCCGCGCCTGCTCGCGAGCCTGATCGACCGCTGGAAGAACCGCGCCTGGACGCCCGACAGCCTGCCGCCCGAGGAAGGCGCGCAGTTCGGCGGCCATGGCGGCGCGCTCTATTCCGAATATCAGGCGCGGCTGCGCGTGCTGAACGCCGCCGATTTCGGCGACCTGCTGCTGCATTGCGTGCGCATCCTCCAGCGCGAGCCCGAGCTTCTCGCCCGCTACCGGCGCTGGTTCCGCCACATCCTCGTGGACGAGTATCAGGACACGAACGTCGCGCAGTATCTGTGGCTGCGGCTGCTCGCGGGCGAGCGCGGCAATGTCTGCTGCGTCGGCGACGACGATCAGTCGATCTATGGCTGGCGCGGCGCGGAGGTCGAGAACATCCTGCGCTTCGAGAAGGATTTTCCGGGCGCCGCCGTCATCCGGCTCGAACGCAACTACCGCTCGACCGGCCACATCCTCGCCGCCGCCTCCGGCGTGATCGCCGCCAACAAGGACCGGCTCGGCAAGACGCTCTGGACCGAGGACGAGATGGGCGAGCCGGTGCGCCTGATCGGCCATTGGGACGGCGACGAGGAAGCCCGCTGGATCGGCGAGGAGATCGAGCGCCAGCAGGCCGGCACGCGGGGCCTCGCGCCCCTCTCCCTCAACGACATGGCGATCCTCGTGCGCGCCTCGCACCAGATGCGCGCGCTGGAGGACCGCTTCCTGACCATCGGCCTGCCCTATCGCGTGATCGGCGGCCCGCGCTTCTTCGAGCGCGCCGAGATCCGCGACGCGATGGCCTATTTCCGCGTCGTCTGCTCGCCGGACGACGGGCTGGCCTTCGAGCGCATCGTCAACACCCCCAAGCGGGGCCTCGGAGACAAGGCGCTGCTCAAGCTGAACGCCCGCGCCCGGGCAGACGGGGTGGGGCTGCTGGAAGCCGCGCGCCGCGAGGTGGCCGATGGCGGCTTCACCGGCAAGACCCGCGCGGCGCTGGCGGAGCTGGTCGCGGGCTTCGATCGCTGGTCGGCGGAGAATGCGGCGGAGGGCTGCGACCATGTCGAGCTCGCCCAGACCATCCTCGACGAAAGCGGCTATACGGCGATGTGGCAGGCGGACAAGTCGGCCGACGCGCCGGGGCGGCTCGACAACCTCAAGGAGCTGGTGCGCGCGCTCGACGAGTTCGAGAATCTGCAGGGGTTCCTGGAGCACGTCTCGCTGGTGATGGACAACGCGCAGGACGACGCCGCCGAGAAAGTGTCGATCATGACGCTGCACGCGGCCAAGGGACTGGAGTTTCCGTCGGTGTTCCTGCCGGGCTGGGAGGACGGGCTGTTCCCCTCGCAGCGCGCGATGGACGAGAGCGGGCTCAAGGGGCTCGAGGAGGAGCGCCGCCTCGCCTATGTCGGCATGACGCGGGCGCGCGAGCGGCTGACGATCAGCTTCGCCGGCAACCGCCGCATCTACCATCAATGGCAGTCGCAGCTGCCCTCGCGCTTCATCGACGAACTGCCGCGCGCCCATGTCGAAGTTCTCACGCCGCCCGGCCTCGCCGGCGCCGGCCACGCGCCTGAACCCTTCGCCTCGACGCTGGAGAGCCGCGCGGCGCAGAGCTCGGTCTATTCCTCGCCCGGCTGGCGACGGATGCAGACGCAGGGCGCGGGCCGCACGCTGGCGAGCCCCGCCGAAGTCCGCCGCTCGGCTGTGGACGCCCACGCCGTCCCCGCGCATGAGGTCGGCGCGCGGGTGTTCCATCAGAAATTCGGATATGGGGTGGTCGAGGAGGTGGAGGGCGACAAGCTGACCGTCGTCTTCGAGAAGGCGGGAGAGAAGAAGGTCGTCGCCTCCTATGTGGCCGACGCCGACGAGGTCCCGTTCTGATGCGGGCTGCTGTCGCCCTGTGCGCGCTGCTGGTGGCGGGCGCCGCCGCCGCCCAGGCGCCCCTGCCGAGTTCCTCGGTCGCGCCGGAGGACCGCGAGCGCTTCCGCGTCTGCCGCGCCGCGATTTTCTACCAGCTCGGCGCGCCCCCGGGGGAAAACAATGTTCCGCACGCCGCCGCGCAGGCGCTGCTGGAGCAGATGAACCTGATCATGTTCGAGACCGTGCGCACCGCTCCGGCGGCGACGGTGGACGACGGCCGCAAGGCGCTGGAATTCGTCGAACAGTTCTTCCTGAGCTTCTCGCGCACGATCTCGGAGACGCGCGAGCGACTCGCCAACCCGGTGCGGCGCGAGGAGATCCTGCTCGATTGCATGCCGTGGATCTGGGGGATCGTGAAGGAGCGGATCGACTATCTGATCCTGTGGCGCGAACGCGTCATCGACGCGCCCCCCTACCCCAACCGTCTGGGCGAACAGCTCAAACGGTGAGGCGGGGCGCGTCGGTCGGCCGTCAGCGGCCGTAGACGCTCTGGCGCGCGATCTGGTCGATGTCCCAGCGCGAAAGGCCGAGATCGTCGAGTTCGCGGTCCGTCAGACCCGACAGCTCGCTGCGGGTGCGATGATAGGCGGCGCGGCGCGCAAGCGCGTCGCTCCACTCGCGGAACAGCGCCACGACGCCGTCGGCGAAGGTCGAAACCGACCGCGCGCGGGTCTGGGCGATGGTGGTCATTTGAAGCACTCCTGAACGCTGGCGCGGCGGGCCGGATCGCCCGTTGCGCTGTGTTGCGAAGATGCGCCTTCGGATGCGGCCCGACAACCACAGGCGGCGCAGACCGGCCATGCGCCGTTTGCAGGGCTTGTCGTAATTTTGTTAACGCGATTTCAGGGAGTTGGCTCTAACCCCCAGAGCGTTGCCGGTTTCTTTGCGTGCGTCGACTGCAGTCATGCGGTCAGGGTGCGTTGCGTCCCCGCCCCGCTTTCGCCGCCGCCAGCGCCTGCGGCAAGACGTCCGCGAACAGGTCGAGATCGGCCTCGGTCCCCACGCTGACCCGGATGCAACGATCCAGCGGCGCCACGCCCGGCATCCGGATGAACACGTCGCGCGCCACCACCTCGCGCAGCACCGCGCGCGCGAATTCGCCGTCGCCGCCGCAATCGATCGCGGCGAAATTCGTCGCGGAGGGGATCGCGGCCAGCCCGTTCTCCTCCGCGATCAGCGCCAGCCGCGACCGCCCGCGCGCAACCTGCGCGACCACCTCCGCGAGCCAGTCCTGAGCGCCGAGCGCCGCCAGAGCCCCGGCCTGCGCCACGCGCCCGACGCCGAAATGATTGCGCAGCTTGTCGAAGCCGCGCGCGATCTCTGGCGCCGAGAGCGCATAGCCCACGCGCAACCCTGCCAGCCCGTAGGCCTTGGAGAAAGTGCGGAAGCGGATCACGCCGGGGTCGTCGGCGGGAAATTCCGGCGCCGTCCCCTCGGGCGCGAAGTCCAGATACGCCTCGTCGAGAAAGAGCATGCAGTCTTCGGGCAAGGCCGCGCGCAGGTCGCATATGGCCTGCGCCGGCCAGACCGTGCCCATAGGGTTGTCGGGATTTGCGATGTAGACGATGCGCGCGCGCTCGGCCCGCGCGGCCGCCGCCAGCCCTTCCCAGTCCTCGCGGTCGTCGCGATAGGGGACCGAGACGCGCCGCGCGCCGAGCCCGTCCACATGGTAGCTGAAGGTCGGATAGCCGCCGAGCGACGTGACGACCGCGTCGCCATGCCCTGCGAACAGCCGCGCCGCGACGCCGAGCAGTCCGTCGATCCCCGATCCGACCGTGATCCGCTCCGGCGCCGCGCCCGTCAGCGCAGACAGCGCGTTTCGCAGCTCGAACGCCTCCGGGTCGCCATAGGCCCAGGCCTCATCCGCCGCGCGCGCCACCGCCGCGCGCACCGCCGGCGCCGGGCCGAACACGCTTTCGTTCGCCCCGAGCCGCGCAAGGAACGACCGCCCCCGCGCGCGTTCCTGCGTCTCGGGTCCGACGAAGGGGACAGTGGCGGGCAGGGCGGCGACGATGGGATTGAAAGGCGGCATGAGGGCGGCTCCGGCGGCTTCGCCTCCGGCTTGTCACGCCGCGCGCGCCCGATCAAGCCGAGGGGCCGTCAGTCGGCCGGGGCGACGCGGAAGATCGCGCCGTCGGCCTCGTCGGTCAGGAACCACAGCGCGCCGTCCGGGCCTGTGCGCACGTCGCGGATGCGGCCGAACTCCCCCTCGAACAGCCGCTCCTCGCGTCCGGTCGGGCCGTCCGGTCCCATCTCGACGCGGGCGAGCAGCTCCGCCCGCAGCCCGCCGGTGAACAGGTCGCCCCGCCAGTCGGGGAACAGCTCGCCGGCGTAGACAGTCAGCCCGGAGGGGGCGATGGAGGGGTCCCAGACGAAGAGCGGCTGCGCCATGCCCTCCTTCGCGGTCCCCTCGCCGATCTTCGCGCCGGAATAGTGTCGCCCGTAGCTGATGACCGGCCAGCCATGGTTCACGCCCGGCAGCGTCCGGTTGATCTCGTCGCCGCCGCGCGCGCCGTGCTCGACGCTCCAGAGCGTCCCATCTTCGTCGAGCGCCGCGCCCTGCGGGTTGCGGTGCCCCCAGGACCAGATTTCGGGCGGAGCCTCGCCGCCTTGCACAAACGGGTTGCCCTGCGGGATCGACCCGTCGGGGCGGATTCGGATCACCTTGCCGAGCCCGCTGCGCAGGTCTTGCGCGCCGGCGTCCCGGCCGCGATCGCCGAGGGTGACGAACAGCGCGCCGTCCGCCGCGACGACGATGCGCGAGCCGAAATGCCGCCCGCTCTGCAGGGTGGGGGTCTGCCGATAGATGACGGCGAGGTCCTCGAGCCCGTCGCCTTCCAGCCGCGCGCGCGCCACCGCCGTCCGCGCGCCGCCCTCGGCGGGTTCGGAATAGCTGAGAAACAGCGTCCCCGTCTGCGCGAAATCGCGCGCCAGCGCCACGTCGAGCAGGCCGCCCTGACCGGATTCCCAGACCTCGGGGGCGCCGGCGAGCGGGGCCGAGACGCGCCCGCCCTCGACGATCCTCAGCCGCCCGGGCCGTTCGGTCACGAGCAGCCGGCCATCGGGCAGGAAAGCCATCGCCCATGGGTGCTCCAGCCCCTCGGAGATCCTCTCGACCCGTACGGGGCCAGCGGAGCTGGGGAAGACCTGAGCCGTCGCCTGCTGCGCGACGGCTGTGAAAAGGCTAAGGGCTAGGGCTGCCCGTTGCATCGCGAACCTCCTGAAGAACGACGACGCCCTCGAGGTAGCCCCTACGGGGCCGGTCGCCAGGGGGGCCCTCAGTCCTCCGCGCCGACAGGGCGGGGGCGGCCTTCGTCGTCGATGGCGACGAAGGTGAAGACCGCGCCGGTCACCTGGTCGCGATGCTCGCTCTGGCGCTCGCGGCGAAAGGCCTGGACGTTCATGCGGATCGAGGTCCGCCCGATCTTGACGAGTTCGGCGTAGACCGTCACCTCGTCGCCGACCTTGACCGGGCGGTGAAAGGTCATCGCGTCCACGGCGACCGTGGCGACGCGCCCGCGGGCGATGCGCGCGGCGAGGTTGCCCGCGGCCATGTCCATCTGGCTCATCAGCCAGCCGCCGAAGATGTCGCCATTGGCGTTGGTGTCGGCGGGCATGGCGATCGTGCGGATGGCGGGCCGGCGGTCGGTCGCCATCTCGATGGCGCGCAGCTCGGGGTGTTCCTCGTCCTCGGCCATGCTCTCCCCCTCGCTGAGGCGCCGACGATGCGTCGCGACCGGCGGCGGCGCAATCCCCGGCGGCGGTCGCGTCAGTCGCGCTGCGGACGGGGGCGAAGCGCGGCCAGCCGGGCGAAGGGGCGTGCGGCCTCGTCGTCGAGCGGCTCGGTTCCGGCGGGGCCGTGGCGGCGGCCCTCGAACACCGCGCCGGGTTTGCGCGGATAGGGGTCGATGGCGAGCGCCGCCGTCTCCGCCGCCGCCTCGCCGACGTCGATGGCCTCGCCGAGCGGCTCGGTGACGTCGTCGGCCTCGTCCTCGTCGAGTTCGGCGATCCGGGCCTCCGGCAGATAGCGCCGCTCGAAGGGCTCCGACAGCGACGTCTCGATGCTCTCCAGCGTGATCACGCAAATCTGGCGCAGGGTCGCGGCGACCGTCCCGCGCAGCCGCCAGCCGCCCGGCGCCATCGGCTCGACCGTGGCCTCGACGCCGAGCGTCAGCAGGGCGGGCACGTTGAAGCGGCGGGCCAGCGCCGCGCATTCCTCGGCGCTCGCCTGCTCCGAGAGCGACGCCCCGCCGTCGGCGCGCAGACGCTCGACGGGGATGGGACGGGAGAATTCGGGCGGCGGCGGCGTGAACATCGGACATGCTCCCAGAACCGGCTCCAAGCGCCGGCGCGCGCGGCTCGCCGGAGCCGGCCGCCGTCGCTTGAACTTACATCACGCAACGCGTAGACGGGCAAGCGAGCGCAAACGTTCCTCAAGCCCGGAGACGCCCCGACGATGCGCCCGACAGCCCGTCTCGCCGTTCTGGCGCTGACCGCCCTGCTCGCCGCAGGCTGCGCGCCGACCTATTCAAGCCACGGCGTCGCGCCGCAGGCCGACCAGCTCGCCACCGTCGAGCCGGGGGTGGACACGCGCGGCTCGGTGCTGCGAAAGCTCGGCCGGCCCTCGACGATCGGGACTTTCGAGGACGACATCTGGATCTACGTCGCCAGCCGCGCCGAGCGGGTGGCGTTCTACGCGCCCGAAACCGTCGAGCGCAATGTGCTCGTGGTGCGCTTCGACGAGACGGGGCTCGTCGCGGAAGTCGGGCGCTACGGGCTGGAGGAGGGCGAGGAGGTCGCGCTCGCCACGCCGACCACGCCGACCTTCGGACGCGAGCTGACCTTCGTCCAGCAGGTCTTCTCCAATCTCGGGAATGTCGACGCGACCCAGATCGTCCGCGACCGCTGAGGCGATCAGCCGGCGCGCCGGCGGTCGAGCGCGAGCCAGATCAGCGCAGCGCCCGCCAGCGTCAGGAACGGCGCCATGGCGAGGTTGACGGCCTCCCAGCCGATCCCGTCCATCAGCGCACCCGAACTGAAGCTCGCGACGGCGACCAGCCCGAAGACAAGGAAGTCGTTGGCGCCCTGCACCTTGGAACGCTCCTCGGGCGCATGCGCGGCGGTGAGCATCGCCGTCGCCCCGATGAAACCGAAATTCCAGCCGATCCCGAGCAGGATCAGGGCGGCGTAGAACTGCGCGAGCTCCACGCCGGTCAGCGCGACTGCGGCGCAGCCGGCCAGCAGCGCGAGGCCCACGGCGATGATCCGCTCCGCGCCGAAGCGCGCGATCAGATGGCCGGTGAAGAAGGACGGCGCGAACATCGCCAGCACATGCGCCTGCACCACGCTCGCCGCGTCGTCGGGGTCGAAACCGCAGGCGACGATGGCGAGCGGCGTCGAGGTCATCACCATGTTCATCAGCGCGTAGGAGACCATGGCGCAGATGATGGCGACGGCGACGCGGGGCTGGCGCAGGATCTCGCCGAGCGGCCGTCCGGACCCGCCGTCGCGCCCGCGCGGCGGCGGCGGCGCGTCGAAGAACAGGAAGGCGAGCGCGCCGATGAGGTTGAGCGCCACGACCGCGGCGTAGGCGCCGGCGAAGGGCGCCGGCGCCAGCAGGTCGCGGGTCCATTTGGCGATCTCGGGTCCGAGGATCGCCGCGACCAGCCCGCCCGCCATCACGAAGGAGATCGCCTTGGCGCGGAACGCCGGCGCCGCGACGTCGGCCGCCGCGAAACGCAGCAACCCCTGCGTGCCCATATAGACCCCTGTCAGCGCGCCGCCGGCCACCAGCATCGCGAAGGAGCCCTGCGTCAGCGCATAAGCGCCGAGCGCCCCGCCCATCGCCCCGAACAGCGCGCCGATCAGGAAGCCGACGCGGCGTCCATGCCGGCCCATGATCGCCGAAATCATCGGCGCGGCGAACATCGAGACCAGCACGGTCACCGAAATCGGCAGCGTCGCCAGAGACTTGTCGTCGGCCAGCACCTGCCCCGACAGGCCGCCGAGGATGAACATCACGGGCATCTGCGCGCCGAGGATCGCCTGCGCCCAGATCAGCACGGCCACGTTGCGCCGCGCGATCCGGTGGGCGGCGGCGGGCGGCGGCGAAAGGTCGGCGGCGAGGGGCGCGTCGGTCATGCGCAGCGCATACGCCCCAGCGCCGGATGGCGCAATCGAGCCAGCGCCGGATGGCGCAATCGAGCCAGCGCCGGATGGCGCAATCGAGCCCGCGCCGGATGGCGGATGCGGGGGCGCGTCGGGGCTATCTGGCGGCGGCCTCGTCGGCCTCGCGCAACATCCGCCCGAGCAGGCCCCAGAAGAAATCCGCCCCCGGATAGCCCTCGATTCGCCCGATCTCGCGCCCGTCCGCGACGAGGATGAATGTCGGCGTGTAATGCGCGCGCCGGGCCATCTCGACCCCGGGCACCGGCTGGTCGCGGATGTCGAGCCGGCGCAGCGGCGCGCGGAGCCCTTCCTCCGATTCGGCGTAAACGCCGCCGACATCGGCGTTCCAGCGCGCGCACCACGGGCAGCCATGCTCCTCGAACATCAGCAATTCCATGGCGTTGACGGAAAAGCTGCAGCCGAGTGCGACAATTCCCCCTAGCAGCGCGCGGCGGAGATTCATTGACGACCTCTCAGTTTGCACATAGCGCAGACGTAATAAGCGCCTTGATCGAGCGCAATCGCGAAGGCGAATTCTAGGGGGAAACGGCCGGATGTTCGACGTCAGCGTATGGGGTGCGGCGTTTGCGGGCCTGCTGTCCTTTCTGTCGCCGTGCATCCTGCCGATCGTTCCGCCCTATCTGGCCTTTCTCGCGGGGCTCTCGCTCGACGACCTGACCGGCGAGGGGGTCGATCAGGCCGGCCGGCGCCGGGTCGTGCTGACCGCCTTCGCTTTCGCGCTTGGGCTGATCACGGTCTTCGTGGCGCTCGGCGCGAGCGCGACCTGGATCGGCGGCATGGTCCAGACCTACGCCGCGCAGCTGCGCTGGGTCGCGGGCGGGATCATCCTGCTGCTGGGGCTTCACTTCCTCGGCGTCGTCCGCATCCCGATCCTTTACCGGCAGGCGCGAATCGAGGTCGAGGCGCGGCCGTCCTCGCTGATCGGGGCCTATGTGGTCGGCATGGCCTTCGCCTTCGGCTGGACGCCCTGCGTCGGCCCGATCCTCGCGGCGATCCTGTTCACCGCCAGTCAGGAGGACTCGGTGCGCCAGGGCATGGGGCTGCTGCTCGCCTATGGCGTCGGCATGGCCGCGCCCTTCGTCGCCGCCGCCTGGTTCATCGACCCGTTCATCCGGCTGATGAAGAAGTTCCGCAAGCACATGGGCAAGGTCGAGAAGACCATGGGCGCATTCCTCGTGCTGACGGGGATCATCTTCATCACCGGGCAGATCAACGTGATCTCGGAATGGATGCTGAACATCGCGCCGGACATCGGCACACTTCAATGAGCGCCGCAGCCAGCGGGCGAATCGCAGGGAGGACGACCATGTTCGCAAGGTTCAGAGCCGGTTTCGCCGCCGCCGCAGTCGCGCTCGCCGCGCTCGCAGCGCCCGCCTCCGCCTTCGAGATCGGCGAGGACGGGCTGCACAAGGAGGCGTGGTTCGCGATCACCTTCAAGGACCTCGCCGAGGACGTCGCCGACGCCGCCGCGCAGGGCAAGCGCGTGGCGCTGGTGTTCGAGCAGCGGGGCTGCATCTACTGCGCCAAGCTGCACGAACAGGTGCTGTCGGACCCCGAAGTGGCCGACTACATCAAGGCCAACTTCATGGTCATCCAGATGAACCTGTTCGGCGACGAGCCCGTGACCGACTTCGACGGCGAGGAGCTGCCGGAGAAGGAGATGGCCCGCAAATGGCGCGTCGTCTTCACGCCGACGATCATGTTCCTGCCCGAGGAAGCGCCCGAGGGCGTCAGCGCGGTGGACGCGGCGGTGGCCAACATGCCCGGCGCCTTCGGCAAATGGACCACGCTGCACATGTTCGAATGGGTCGCCGGGAAGGGCTACGAATCGGACGAGCACTTCCAGAAATTCCATGCGCGCCGGCTTCAGGAGCGCGGGGCGCTATGACGCAGATCAAGGCGCGCGATCTGTCGCACGGCGCGCGCTTGTGAAACTTTCGCAATGCCTATAGCGTTTCACACCAGAGAAATGCAAAAAGTCGCAGGGGGAAATGGAATGAAGTTTCTTGCGTTGGCCGGCGGGGCGATTCTGGCGGCGTCGGCGGCCCTCGCGGCGCAGGAGATCGCGCCCGGAGACGTGCGGATCGACGACGGCGCCTACGCGCAGTCGCTGACCGGGGTCCCCGGCGATCCGGTCGCCGGGCGCGCGGCGGCGGCGGATCGCGGCAAGGGCAACTGCATGACCTGTCACCCGATCACCGACATGTCGGACCTGCCCTTCCATGGCGATCTGGCGCCGACGCTCGACGGGGTCGCGGACCGCTACAACGAAGCCGAACTGCGCGCGATCGTGATCAATTCGAAGGAAGTGTTCGGCGAGCAGACCTTCATGCCGGCGATGTACCGGATCGAGGGTCTCAATATCGTCGGCAAGAAATACGAAGGTCAGCCCATCCTGACTGCGCAGGAAGTCGAGGATGTGGTCGCCTATCTTCTGACGCTGAAGGAAGAGTGAGGCGCGCCTGTCGCGCGCCGCGCCGCAACGAAGCCCCTCGCAACGACGCAAGGAGACAGCACATGGACATGACTCGACGCGAATTCGGCGCCGTCGCCGCGGGGGCCGCGGCCTTCGCCGCCTTGGGCGCGCCCGCCTTCGCCGCCACGCAGGAGGCCATCATGGCCTTCACCGGCGGCGCCGAGCCCACTGTGGGCAAGGTCAAGCTCAACACCCCCGAGATCGCCGAGAACGGCAACACCGTCCCGGTCGAGTTCTCCGTCGACGCCGCGCCCGGCGCGGAAGTCGTGTCGGTGATGATCCTCGCCGCCGGCAACCCGGCGCCGGAAGTGGCCGCCTTCACCTTCACCGCGCTGAGCGGCAAGGCGCAGGCCTCCACGCGCATCCGCCTCGCCAAGACGATGGACGTCATCGCGGTCGCCAAGATGGCCGACGGCTCGTCCTTCATGGACAAGCGCGAAGTCAAGGTCACCATCGGCGGCTGCGGCGGCTGATCCCCTCATTCCCATTCGGAGACAGACAAGATGTCCAAGATTCGCCCGCGCGTGAAAGTCGCCAAAACGGCCAAGGCCGGCGAGATCGTCACGATCAAGTCGCTGATCAGCCATCCGATGGAATCGGGTCAGCGCAAGGACAGCAAGACCGGCGAGCTGATCCCGCGCCAGATCATCCACACCTTCGAGGCGTTCTACAACGGCGCCCCCGTCTTCACCGCCAACCTGCACGGCGCGGTGTCGGCCAACCCGTTCATCGAGTTCAGCGCGCTGATCAACGAGAGCGGGAGCTTCACCTTCAAGTGGCATGACGACGACGGCTCCGTCTATGAGGACACCGCCGAAGTCACGGTGGCCTGAGACGCGAGAAGCCAGGCGCCGCAAGCGTCGAGCGGGGAGGAAAGATGAAAACGACGATCAAGATCCTTGGTGCGGGCTGTGCGGCGCTCGCTCTGGTCGCCGGCGGCGCGTTCGCCGGCCCTGACGACGACGTCCTGTCCATCGACGGCGAGGTCATCGCCACGAAGGTCAAGGCGAAGGAAGGCAACCCGATCGGCGACACGCTGATTTCGGGCTGGCACTATCGCAACGACGAGACGCAAGCGTTGCAGATGGACGATTTCGACAACCCCGCCTTCGTGTATGTGCAGCTCGGCGAAGAGCTGTGGAACACGGCGGAGGGGGAGTCGGGCCAGTCCTGCGCCGATTGCCACGGCGACGCGACCGAGTCGATGAAGGGCCTGCGCGCCCGGATGCCGACCTGGAGCGAAGTCGGCCAGAAGCCCTGGGGCCTCGAGCAGTGGATCAACTGGTCCCGCATCGAGCACCAGAAGGCGTCCGAGCTGAAATGGGACAGCCAGGAGATGCTGGCGCTCAACGCCTACATCTCGGTGCAGTCCCGCGGGATGCCGGTCGAAGTCGACATTTCGGGCCCGCTCGAGGCGTGGTGGAAGAAGGGCGAGGAACTCTACTACACCCGCACCGGCCAGCTCGATTTCGCCTGCGCCAGCTGCCACGAAGACTATAACGGGATGTATCTCCGCTCGGACCATCTCAGCCAGGGTCACACCAACGGCTTCCCGCTCTACCGCCTGAAATGGCAGGGCCTCGGCTCGCTGCACCGCCGCCTGACCGGTTGCGTGCAGGACACCCGCGCCGAACCCTATCCGGTCGCCTCCGACGAGCTCACCGCGATCGAGCTCTATGTGGCGTGGCGCGGGCAGGGGCTGTCCGTCGAAGCGCCGGCGGTTCGCCAGTAGGACCGAAGGGTCCTGTGGCCGGCGCGCGCCGACACGGTGCCGCGCCGGTGAACATGAAAGTCGCCTGAGCCCTGCCGCGCGCGGCATGGGCGCTCATCCGCTGCTACGGCGCGGAGCGAATTCCTGCGCCCTGCGCGCGAAACGACACGGAAGCGCGCCCGGCGCGCGGGGGGAGACGAGACCGATGATTTCACGCCGCCACTTCATGCAAGCCACCGCCGCGGCGTCGGCGATCTTCGGCGCGGGCGCGCTGCCGCGGCTGGCGTCTGCGCAGGCGCTGACCGAGGATGCGCTGACCGCCTTCGAGACGTTCGGCAACGTTTCGCTGATCCACATCACCGACATCCACGGCCAGCTCAAGCCGATCTTCTTCCGCGAGCCCTCGATCAATCTCGGCGTGGGCGACGCCTTCGGCCGGCCGCCGCATCTGACGGGGACCGACTTTCTCGAGAAGTTCGGCATCGCGCCCGGCAGCGCCGACGCCTATGCGCTGAGTTCGGTCGATTTCGTCGAACTGGCGAAGCAATACGGCCGGATGGGCGGGCTCGACCGCGTCGCCACAGTCGTCAAGCGCATCCGCGCCGACCGCCCCGACGCGCTGCTGCTCGACGGCGGCGACACCTGGCATGGCAGCCTCACCTGCCTGCGCACCAACGGGCAGGACATGGTGGACGCCATGAACCTGCTGCGCCCCGATGCGATGACCTCGCACTGGGAGTTCACGCTGGGCGGCGAGCGGGTGAAGGAGATCGTCGAGAGCCTGCCTTTCCCCTTCCTCGGCGCCAACGTCTTCGACGCGGAATGGGACGAGCCCGCCTTCGAGCCGACCGCCTTCTTCGAGCGCGGCGGCGTGAAGGTCGCGGTGATCGGGCAGGCCTTCCCCTACATGCCGATCGCCAATCCCGGCTGGATGTTCCCCGAATTCTCCTTCGGCATCCGCGAGGAGCGCATGGCGCAGGTCGTCGAGGAGGCGCGCGCCGAAGGGGCGGAGCTGGTCGTGCTGCTGTCGCATAACGGCTTCGACACCGACTACATGATGGCGAGCCGCGTGCCGGGCATCGACGTGATCCTGACGGGCCACACCCATGACGCGCTGCCCGAGCCGATGATGGTCGGCAAGACGCTGGTGATCGCCTCGGGCTCGAACGGCAAGTTCGTCACCCGGCTCGACCTCGACGTGTCGGGCGGCGAGGTGAAGGGCTTCCGGCACAAGCTGATCCCGATCTTCTCCGACGTGATCGCGCCCGACCCCGAGATGGCGGCCAAGATCGACGAGATCCGCGCGCCCTACGAGGCGGAGCTGTCGGAGGTGATCGGCCGCACCGACTCGCTGCTCTACCGCCGCGGCAATTTCAACGGCACCTTCGACGACATGCTCTGCCAGGCGATGATCGAGGAGCGCGAGGCCGACATCGCGCTCTCGCCCGGCTTCCGCTGGGGGCCGTCGCTGCTGCCGGGTCAGGAGATCACCCGCGAGGACATCTACAACGGCACGGCGATGACCTATCCGGCGGTCTATCGCTCGACCATGTCGGGCGAGATGCTCAAGATCATCCTCGAGGACGTGGCGGACAACCTGTTCAACGTCGACCCCTACTACCAGCAGGGCGGCGACATGGTGCGCGTCGGCGGCATGGGCTACGCGATCGACGTCGCCAAGCCGATGGGCTCGCGCATCTCCGACATGACGCTGCTCAAGACGGGCGAGGCCATCGAGCCCGGCAAGGACTACGTGGTCGCCGGCTGGGCCTCGGTCAACGAAGGGACCGAAGGCCCGGCGATCTGGGATCTGACCGAAAGCTGGCTGAAGCGCGTCGGCACGGTGAGCCTCGAGCCCAACCAGTCCGTCAAGGTGACGGGCGCCTGATCCATGAAGCAAGACGATTTCACCTCTGGACGGAGGAGCATGATGACCGATCCGAACCGCCTCAGGGTTCCCGCCGCCCCGCGCAGCGCCGACCCCGCCGCCTCGCGCCGCGCCTTCCTGACCGGCTCGCTCGCCGCGGGCGGCGCGCTCGTCGCCGCCGCAGCCGCGCGCGCCAGCACGGGCGCCGGCGACCCCGCGATCCTCGAGATCCCGGACTGGACCCGCTACAACGGGTTCGGGGTGGACGAGTATCCCTACGGCGTGCCCTCGCCCTATGAGGCGCATGTGGTCCGGCGCAACGTGCCCTGGCTGACGGCGGAGTCGGTCTCCTCGATCAACTTCACGCCGATCCACGAGCTCGACGGCATCATCACGCCGAACGGCCTGTGCTTCGAGCGCCACCATGGCGGCGCCGCCGAGATCGACCCGGCGCAGCACCGGCTGATGATCAACGGGCTGGTGGACAAGCCGCTCGTCTTCACGATGGACGACCTCAAGCGCTTCCCGCGCGAGAACCACGTCTACTTCCTCGAATGCGCCGCCAACACCGGCATGGAGTGGCGCGGCGCCCAGCTCAACGGCGCGCAGTACACGCACGGCATGATCCACAACGTCATGTACACCGGCGTGAAGCTCAAGCATCTGCTCGACGAGGCCGGGGTCAAGACCAACGGCAAGTGGGTGATGCCCGAGGGCGCCGACAGCGCGGCCATGACCCGCTCGATCCCGATCGAGAAGGCGATGGACGACTGCCTCGTCGCCTTCAAGATGAACGGCGAGGCGCTGCGCACCGAGCAGGGCTATCCGGTCCGTCTCGTCGTGCCGGGCTGGGAAGGCAACATGTGGGTGAAGTGGCTGCGCCGCCTCGAAGTGGGCGACGAGCCGTGGCACCACCGCGAGGAAACCTCGAAATACACCGACATGCTGGCCGACGGCCGCTCGCGCCGCTTCACCTGGGAGATGGACGCGAAATCGGTCATCACCTCGCCGAGCCCGCAGGCCCCGATCCTGCACGGCAAGGGACCGCTGGTGATCACCGGGCTGGCCTGGTCGGGCCGTGGGACGATCCCGCGCGTCGACGTGACCATCGACGGCGGCAAGAACTGGACCGAGGCGCGCATGTCCGGGCCGAGCCTCGACAAGTCGATGCACCGCTTCTATCTCGACATCGTCTGGGACGGCTCGCCGCTTCTGCTTCAGTCGCGCGCGCATTGTTCGACCGGCTACGTGCAGCCGACCAAGAGCGAGCTGCGCGCGGTGCGCGGCGAGAATTCGATCTACCACAACAACGGCATCCAGACCTGGTATGTGAACGAGCAGGGAGTCGCGGAAAATGTCGAAATCTCTTGAGTTCGGCGCAGCGCTCGCCCTGATCGCTTCGACGGCCTTCGCCGGCCCGTTCGATCTCGGCCGCGAGGCGACGCCCGACGAGATCGCCGCGTGGGACATCGACGTGCGCCCCGACGGCCTCGGCCTGCCCGCGGGATCGGGGTCGGTCGAGGACGGCGAGGAGCTGTTCGCCGACTATTGCGCCTCCTGCCATGGCGATTTCGGCGAGGGCGTGGACCGCTGGCCGGTTCTGGCGGGCGGCGACGGCACGCTGACCAGCGACCGCCCGGTCAAGACCATCGGTTCGTTCTGGCCCTACGCCTCGACGATTTTCGACTACGTCAACCGCGCCATGCCCTTCGGCAACGCGCAGTCGCTGACGCCCGACGAGGTCTATGCGATCACGGCCTATCTGCTGAACCTGAACTACGTGGTCGAGGACGATTTCGTCCTCAGCAACGAGAACTTCGCCGAAGTCCGGTTGCCTAATGAAGAGAACTTCTTCATGGACGACCGGATCGAGACCGAGCATGCGCCGCGCAGCATCTGCATGCAGAACTGCAAGGACAGCGTCGAGATCACCGCCCGCGCGCTGGTGCTCGACGTGACGCCCGAGGGCGACGGCGAAGGACTCGCCGGGGTCGACTGAGCCTTGGGCGCCATTGCGGGCCAGGGCGGCGACAGACCGCCCGGCCCGATCCTCGAGACCGCGTTCAGGGAGGACGTTATGGGCTCGACGACCACAGTGCGCGCCGCCGCGCTGGCCGCTGCGGGCCTGCTCGCCGGCGCGGCGTCCGCTCAGCAGGGCGATGCCAAGCGCGGCGAATGGCTGTTCGGCTTCTGCGCCACCTGTCACGAGATCGGCGAGGATGCGCAGCCGCGCATCGGCCCGCCGCTGACGGGCGTTGTGAACCGCCCTGCCGCCGCGGTTGAAGACTTTCCCTATTCCGGCGACATGCGCCGCGCCGCCGCGCAGGGGCTCGTCTGGACCGACGACAAGCTCGACGCCTACATCGCCAATCCGCATGTTCTGGTCTCGCGCACGCCGATGACCTTTCCCGGTTTCCCCGAACCGCAGGACCGCGCCGACATCATCGCCTATCTCCACACGCACTCGCCCGACGCCCCGGAACTGGCGGCGCTGACCGGTTTCGAGAGCACCCCGCGCGACCTGCTGGAGCTCTCCGGCGACCCCGCCTATGGCGAGTACCTCGCCGCCGAATGCGTGACCTGCCATCAGGCGGACGGGGCCGACCGCGGCATTCCGGGCATCTTCGGCTGGTATGAAGAGGATTTCAAAGCGGCGCTGCACGCCTATCGTGTGAAGCTGCGCGAGAACGCCACGATGCAGACCATCGCGGGCGGGCTCGGCGACGAGGAGATCGCAGCGCTCGCCGCATGGTTCGGCAAGGGCGCGCCCTGAGCGGCCGACAAGAGCCGCCAACCCCCGGAGGAACTCATCAATGCGCGTGCTTGACAGAAGAGCCTTCCTCACCGCCTCCACCGCCCTCGCGGCGACCCTCGCCGCGCCCGCAGTGCTGGGCCAGGCGAAACCGAAGCTGGTCGTGATCGGCGGCGGCGCCGGCGGCGGCACCATCGCCCGCTATGTCGCCAAGGACAGCGGCGGCGCCGTGGACGTCACGCTGGTGGAGCCGAACCCCGTCTATCACACCTGCTTCTTCTCCAATCTCTATGTCGGCGGCTTCTTCGACTACGACGCCCTCGGCCACGGCTACGACGCCATGCAGGCCGCCGGCGTGGCGCTGGCGCAGGACTTCGCCGAAGCCGTGGACCGCGACGCGAAGACCGTCCGCCTGCGCTCGGGCGCCGTGCTCCCCTATGACCGGCTCGCCGTCGCCCCCGGCATCGACTTCAAATGGGACAGCGTGCCCGGCTACGGCCCCGACGCCGTCGAACGCATGCCGCATGGCTGGAAGGGCGGCGAGCAGGTGCGGCTGCTGAAGGCGCAAGTCGAGGCGATGCGGCAGGGCGGGCTGTTCGTGATGGTCGCGCCGCCCAACCCCTATCGCTGCCCGCCGGGGCCCTATGAGCGGATCTCGATGGTCGCGCATCTGCTGAAGCAGACCAACCCGACTGCGAAGATCGTCGTGCTCGACCCGAAGGAGAACTTCTCCAAGCAGGCGCTGTTCATGGAGGGCTGGGAGCGCCACTACCCCGGCATGATCGAATGGCTGCCCGCCTCGATCACCGAAGGCGTCAAGCGCGTCGATCCGGCCTCGATGCTGATCGAGACGGGGTTCGAGAACTACACGGCGGATGTCTGCACGGTCGTCCCCGCCCAGAAGGCCGGCGCCATCGCCGAGGCCGCCGGGCTGACCGATGAGAGCGGCTTCTGCCCGATCGACCCGGCCACCATGGCCAGCCGCATCGACCCGAACATCCATGTGGTCGGCGACGCCTGCATCGCCGGCGACATGCCGAAATCGGCCTTCTCGGCCAACAGCCAGGCGAAATCCGCGGCGATGGCGATCCGCGCCGCGCTGACCGGCGCGCGCGCCTTCCCGGCGCGCTACGCCAACACCTGCTGGTCGCTGATCGCGACCGAGGACGGCGTGAAAGTCGGCGCGCGCTACGAGCCGACGCCCGAAAAGATCGCCAGCGTGGACAACTTCATCAGTCAGACAGGGGAGGACGCAGCTTTGCGCAGGAACACCTATGAGGAAAGCCTCGGCTGGTACGCCGGGATCACGGCGGACATCTTCGGATGAGCGCGCGTCTTCTGATCGCGGGCGCTTTCGCGCTCGGGGCCTCGGCGGCGCTCGCCGATGACGGCCCCATCGTCACGTACCCGGTCGAGGGCGCGGCCTTCGAGGACGTGGCATTTCTCGTCGAGAACGCCATCGTCAATCGCGGGCTGGTCATCGACAGCGTCAGCCATGTCGGCGACATGCTCAACCGCACGGCCGCCGATGTCGGCGCGTCGGTCGAGCTCTACAAGGCGGCGAACGTCTATCTCTTCTGCTCGGCGACGCTGTCGCGCGAGATGATGGAGGCCGACATCCGCAACATCGGCCATTGCCCCTACGGCGTGATGGTGTTCGAGACCGCCGCCGAGCCCGGCGTCGTGCAGGTCGGCTACCGGAAATATCCCGATGGCGCGATGCAGAAGGTGCAGGGGCTGCTGGACGAGATCGCCCGCGAAGCCGCCGAAGTGGATTGACCTTGAGCTCGGCGCCGCCCCGATGGGGCGGCGCCGGCTTTCAGGCCGTCTGCGCCGCGGCGCGCGGGCGGTCGAGCACGGTGTCGGCGACCGCCGCGCCGACCCACATGCAGAACAGCGCGATCCAGTGCGTCATCGACAGGGCCGACGTGCCCGTCACGCCCGCGCCGATGGCGCAGCCGCCCGCCAGCATCGCGCCGAAGCCCATCAGCACGCCGCCGGTGAGGTGCCGCCGCATCGCCGGCGCCCCGTCGAAGCCTTCGAACTTGGCCTCCCCGCTGAGCAGCGCTGAGGCGAAGGCGCCGAGGAACACGCCCGCGATCAGCCCGACGCCGAAATCCGCCGCGCCGTCGCGCATCAGCAGCGCCATCAGCGTGTCGGCGGAGGGGCCCGAGAAGGTGAGGCTTTCGATGGGGGTCGGCTCGAAAGCCTGCATCGCGAGCTGGCTGGTCAGCAGCCAGCCCATGCCGACGGCGAAGCCAACGCCCGAGCCGAAGGTCAGCACGCGCAGCGACACCCGGTTGCGCCAGGCGATGAACAGCGCCAGCGCCGAGAAGGCCGCGCCGAGCGTCAGGCCGAAATAGGGGCCGCCGCCGACCAGCGCGGAGATCTCGACATTGGGGCCTCCGGTGGTCCAGACCGCCGCCAGCGTCTCGCGCAGCGGCGAGAGCACGCCGTGAAACGCCATCTGCGCGGTGACGGCGAAAACGAGCCCGGTCAGCAGCGCGCGCAGATTGCCGCCGGCGGCGAGCACGAGTTGCCGCCCCGAGCAGCCGCGCGCCATGATCATCCCAACGCCGAACATCAGTCCGCCGATCACCGCCCCGGACAGCGAGCCGACGCCGCTGACGACGCGCGACTGGTCGACCGTCGCAAGGCCCGTGAGCTGAAAGAGCTGCGTCCAGAACAGCGCGGTGGAGAAGCACAGCAGCCAGATCGCGACTTTCTCGCCCATCGCGCCGCGGGTGAACTCGACCGCCGCCGCGCGCAGGCAGAACTTGCTGCGCTGCGCCGAGACCCCGAACAGCACGCCCACGGTCACGCCGATGACCGCCGCCGCGCCCACTTCGCCGAACTGCTCAAGCGCCCATTCCAGATTCATCGCGCAGCCCCCCTAAGGACCGCGTCGAACGCGGCCGCATTATCCACATCCGCGAAACGCTAAACATGTCGCCGCGGCGCCGCTTTGATCTCGATCATGGCGCATGAAGCTAGGGTCGGGCCGGGAGCGGTGGTGGAGGGGGCAGGATTCGAACCTGCGTAGGGTTTCCCCGACGGATTTACAGTCCGTTGCATTTGACCGCTCTGCCACCCCTCCACGGGCCCGACCGAGCGCAGCGCGGTTTAGGGCCCGGGCAAGGCGGCGTCAACCCGCATGACGAGCCGCCCTCGGGCTCTGGCTTTTCCGCATTGGCGGAGCGATAGAGGGGAACGCCGCTCCTTGAGGCCCGCATGCGCGCTCCGACCCCCGCTCGCCCTGCATCCCGACCGCAGCGCTCTGGCGGGCGCCCTGCCGCGCCCTGGCGCGGCGAGGGGGCGGAGGAGGGCGGGCCGGTCTGGCTGTTCGGCATCCACGCCGTGCGCGACGCGCTCCTCAACCCCGCGCGCCGTCGCCGCCGTCTGATCGCGACGCGCAACGCGGCGGACCGCCTCGCCGAAGCGATCGCCGCCGCCGGGATCGCTCCGGAGATCGCCGATGCGCGCCGCTTTCCCGCGCCGCTCGACCCGGGTTCGGTGCATCAGGGCGCGGCGCTCGAGGCCGAACCGCTCGACTGGGGCGGTCTGGAGGCCCGCTGCGCCCCGGGCCCCGCGGATCCCGCGCCGCTCGTCCTGCTGCTCGACCGGGTGACCGATCCGCACAATGTAGGCGCCGTGCTGCGGTCGGCGGAGGTTTTCGGCGCGCGCGCCGTGATCGCGCCGCGCCGGCATGCGGCCCCGGAGACCGGCGCGCTCGCCAAGGCCGCCTCGGGGGCGCTCGAGCGGCAACCCTATCTGCGCGTCGCGAATCTGGCGCGGGCGATGGAGGCGCTGCGCGAGCTAGGCTATCTGGTGGTCGGGCTCGACGGAGCGGCGTCGCTGGAGATCGCGGACGCGGTCGCTGGCGCGCGGGGGCGCCCGCTCGCTTTGGCGCTCGGGGCCGAGGGGGCGGGGCTGCGGCAACTCACGCGCGAGACCTGCGACCATCTGGCGCGAATCGCCGCAGCCTCCGATTTCGCCTCGCTCAACGTTTCGAACGCGGCGGCGGTGGCGCTCTACGCCGCAGCCCGGCGCTGAAACCGCTTTCGCACGCTGCGCGTGCAATCGGCGCACGATGCGCGCGCGATCCGAGGCCCAGCGTGCAAACCCTTCGGATTGGCTCGCATTTTCAGCGGCTTGAATGGGGAGGGGCGGTCACCGGCGCCTCGGAGCCCATTCGAGGACGGGTTTTCGGCCCGATTTGTGGCGCGTCCCGTCGCACGCCGGCGCCGCCTTCGCGCAACATGCTAGAGACTTCTTTGGATTTCTGGCCTATCATCTCTACATGTGATTGGGGCGGGTTGCGCCTTCGCAGGCCGTCCACACCACTCACTGTCCCTCGTTCCGACTTCGCGCCCGCTTCCAGCGGGCGCCTTTTTTTGTCATCTGTGCCCCGACGCCGTCGAGGGGAGCGCGCGATGCGGCAGCCGAGCTATTCGCAGGCCCATATCAAGGCGGCGCTCCAGCGCACGCGGCGCATCGCCGCAGTGGGGGTCTCGGCGAATCCGGTTCGTCCGTCGCATTACGTCGCCCGTTACCTCGTGGCGAAGGGCTTTTCCGTGATCCCGGTCAATCCCGCCTATGTCGGACAGACGTTGTTCGGCGCTCCGGTGCGCGCGCGCCTCGCCGACATCCCCGAGTCGGACGGGCCGGTCGACATGGTCGACGTCTTCCGCCGCTCCGAGGAGGCCGGCGCCGTGGTCGACGAGGCGCTGAAGGTCCTGCTCCCGCGCGGGCTGCGGACGATCTGGATGCAGATCGGCGTGATCGACTGGGACGCCTGCGCGCGCGCCGAGGCCCAGGGCGTCACCGTGATCATGAACCACTGCCCCAAGATCGAGTATCAGCGCCTGTTCGAAGAATTGCGGATCGGCGGCTTCAACACCGGCAAGATCTCCTCGCGGCTGGACTGACCGCGGCCTCCGCGCCGCGCAGGATGACGGCTGTAAATCCCCTCCCCGTGCGATAAGGGGATGTGAAACAGGAGGAGGCTCGACATGACCGACCGCAGCTACGGCTTCGACACGCTCCAGATCCACGCCGGCGCCCGCCCCGACCCCGCGACCGGCGCGCGCCAGACCCCGATCTATCAGAACACCGCCTATGTGTTCCGCGACGCCGAGCACGCCGCCGCGCTCTTCAACCTTCAGGAACTGGGCTACATCTATTCGCGGCTGCTCAACCCCACGGTCGCTGTGCTGTCGGAGCGGGTCGCGACGCTCGAGGGCGGGGTCGGCGCGGTCGCCTGCGCCTCCGGTCACGCCGCTCAGGTGATGGCGCTGTTCCCGCTGATGGCGCCGGGCTGCAACTTCGTCGCCTCGACGCGGCTCTATGGCGGCTCGATCAACCAGTTCAATCACAGCTTCAAGCATTTCGGCTGGGAGGTGCGGTTCGTCGATTTCGAGAATCTCGCCGCGCTGGAAACGGCGATCGACGACAAGACGCGCGCGGTGTTCTGCGAGTCGATCGCCAATCCGGGCGGCTACGTCACCGATCTCGCCGCCGTCTCCGCCATTGCGAAGAAGGCCGGCCTGCCGCTGATCGTCGACAACACCTCGGCGACGCCGTATCTGTGCCGGCCCTTCGAGCATGGCGCCGACCTCGTGGTGCATTCCACGACCAAGTATCTGTGCGGCAACGCGACCTCCATGGGCGGGATGGTGGTGGACAAGGGGACGTTCGACTGGTCGGCCTCGGGCAAGTTCCCGGCGCTGTCCGAACCCAACGCCTCCTATCACGGCCTGAAGTTCCACGAGACCTTCGGCCATCTCGCCTTCACCTTCTTCGGCATCGCGGTCACGCTGCGCGATCTGGGGATGTGTCAGGCGCCGATGAACGCGTTCCAGACGCTGCTCGGCATCGAGACGCTTTCGCTGCGCATGGAGAAGCACTGCGCCAACGCGCTGAAGGTGGCGCAGTTTCTCGAAGCGCACCCGGCGGTGGCGTTCGTCACCTATGCGGGTCTGCCCTCCTCGCCCTACCACGCGCGCGTGAAGACCTACTGCCCCAAGGGCGCATCGGCGATCTTCACCTTCGGGCTGAAGGGCGGCTATGCGGCGGGGGTGAAGCTGGTGGACAGCGTCGAACTGTTCAGCCACCTCGCCAATCTCGGCGATTCGCGCTCGCTGATCATCCATTCGGCCTCGACCACCCATCGCCAGCTCACCCCCGAGCAGCAGCGCGCGGCGGGGGCGGGGCCTGAGGTGGTGCGGCTGTCCATCGGCATCGAGGACGCCGACGACCTGATCGCCGATCTCGACCGGGCGCTCGCCGCCACGGCGGGCGCGGTGGCAGCGGAATAGGGGCTCACTCCAGGGCGAAGACCGCCTCGACGGTCGCGCTCAGGCTCAGCGTGCCGGGCGCCACGGGCGTCCCCGCCGCGTCGGCGGAGGCGCGGTAAGCGACGGGCCGCGGTTCCGCGTAGTCGTGACCGAGACTGAGGGAGAGCATCGGCCCCAGCGTCTCGCCGGCGGCTTCGGCCATCAGCCTCGCGGTTGCGACCGCATCCGCGACGGCGGCGCGGCGGGCGGCGTCGCGCAGGGCCGCGCTGTCGGCGACGTCGAAGCGGATGGCGTCGACATCGGTCGCGCCGGCGGCCAGCGCCGCGTCGATCGCCGGCGCGAGGCCCGACAGCTCGCGCGCGGTGACCGACAGGCGGTGACGGGCGACATAGCCGACGAGCCGCGGCGCGCCCTCGCCCTTGTCGCGGGCATGCACCGGCGACAGGCTGATCTCGACGGTCCGCAGGTCGGCGTCGGGCAGACCGAGCGCGCGCAGCGCTGCGAGGATGTCGCGCATCCGCCGCGCCGCCTCGGCTGCGGCCTCTTCGGCGGTCGGCGCCTCGACCGTCGCTCCGAACACGGCCTGCGCGATGTCGGGCGCCGCGCGCGAAATTCCCTCTCCGGCGACGCGGAGCGTGCGGGGCGCCGCGTCGGCGCGCGCTTGCCCAGCGCTGGCGGCGAGCATCGCCGCGAGCCCGAGGGCGAGGGCTGCGGCGCGAGGACGGGGGGGAACGGGCATCGGGCGTCTCCACTTCAGGACGACGCGAGAAAGACCACGACATTGCGGCGGCGGCGCGGCGCTGGCGTCGAGGTGGCGCAACGGTTACTATACGGAGGATTTCCGGCTGCGGCGGGACGAGGCTCTTGACGCAAGTAGCGCCCAAGAACGAGGCGATCGCGCTCGGTTTCGGCGCGGACGATGTCTCCGTGCACGCGCGCAAGGGCGCTGGGCCATGGCGCTGCGTGGGCCGGGCGCGCTGGGACGGCGAGGGGTTCGACGCGCATGTCACGCGGCTTCGGGCGGCCGCGCTGCGGGCCTGCGGCGTCCCGGTCGCCGAGGCCGATGCGATGCCGCGCGCGGCGGTGTGGCTGCCCCGGGAGTTGGTTTTCTTCGACAGCATCCGCGTCGGCGCCGCGCAGGGGGCCGCCGCTGCGGCGCAGGCGGCGTTGCGGGCGCGTTTCGGGGCCGATCTCGCGGGGCTCGTCTGGGTCGTCGGCGCGACGGACGGCGCTGGTCTCGCGGGGCTCGCCGCCGTCGAGAAGCGCACCATCGCAGAGGCCCGGGCGCATGCGCGCCGCCTGGGTTTCGCTCCCGGCGCCGTGACGCTGCGCCCGGGAGGCCCCGAAGACCTCGCGGGCTTCGCGACGCCGCCGGTCTTCGCCGAGGGCAAGCCCGCCGTCGCGATGTCGGCGGCGGCGCTGTCGCGGCGGGGTCTCGCGGCGGTCGGCCTCGGGGCGGGCGCGCTGGCGCTCGCCGCGTTCGCTCTCTGGGCTGGGCTCGGCGCGACAGCTCCCTCCGCGCCGGATGGGGCGACGCAGACGGTGGACGAGGTGCGCGCAGCGCCCGGACCGGCTGCGCCCGCCGCGCCGTTCGTCGGGTCGCCGCCATCGGCGCCGGACGCGTCTGCGAGCGCGTCCATCTTGTCCGCGGCCCACGCTGCCGCGTCCCCTCCGGCGCTGGCGGAGGCCGCCGACGGAGCGACGGCGACCTCTCCGGGTCCAGCTTCGGCCCCGCCGGCGATCAAGGTCGCGCTGGCGCCTCTCGCCGTCGAGCCCGCGCCGCGCGACGACGCCCCGCCGATCGCGTCGGCGGCCCTGTCGGCGGCGCCGTACGCTCCCGCAGAGCCGTCGCCTTCGCTGCGAGCGCCGGACCCCGCTCCGCCCGACGCGCCGCCGCAGGCCGAGGCCCGAGGCGGGACGAACGAGGCGCCGTCGGCGATCGAACTCGCGCAACTCGGCGGCCCGCCCGGCCCGAACGCCCCCGCTGTCGCGCCGCGACCTGCCCTGCGCACCCAAGCTGCGGGCTCCCCCGCGGCCGCCGAGCCGGAACCCGCCGGCGATGCTGCGGTTGTGGCGGCGCTCCCCGAGCCGTCCGCCGAAGCGGCGCCCGCGCCGCCGCGTCCGCGCCCCGCCGCCATCGCCGAGCGGCCCCGAGTCGGGGTCGCGCTCGCCGACGCGCCGAAGCCGAAGCCGCGCCCGACGCCGCGCCTCGATGCGAAGACCGTGACGCGCGCCGCCGTCACCGTCGGCTCGCAGGGCCGCGCCAGCGGGTCGGCGGCGCGTCAGGCCACCTTGCGCAATGCGCTGCGCTTCGACGAGACGGCGCTGATCGGCGTGTTCGGCGGGCCTGAGGGGCGCGCCGCGCTGGTGCGACTCGCCACGGGCGAGATGCGAAAGGTCGCGATGGGCTCGCGCATCGACGGCTGGACGGTCTCGGAGATCGGCGACAACACCTTGCGGCTTCGCAAGGGCGCCGAAAGCCGCCGGCTCAGCCTGCCGTCGAACTGAGCGCGCGCGTCGCCGCCCGCCACGCCTCCCACGCCTCGGGCGTGTCGAGGTCGACCGCCGCGCCGCGCCCCGGCGTGGGCACGTTCTCGACGAGATCGGCGTGCGCCCGCAACAACTCGCGCGCGCCCTGATCGCCATCAATCCGCGCCAGCGTCTCGAAAAAGCGCCGCCCGAACAGCACCGGATGGCCGGGCGCGCCGTCCTCGGTGATGGCGCGGCAGATCGCGCGTCCGTCTTCCGGCGAGAAGGCGGCGATCAGCGCGTCGACATGGGCCGGCCCGACTTCGGGCATGTCGCCGAGCGCCACGACCAGCGCGTCCGCCTCGGCCGGGGCCGCCGCCAGCGCCGCGCGCAGCGACGAGGCCATGCCTTCGGCGGCCTGCGGATTCTCGACGATCGCCACGTCGAGACCGGCGAGCGCCGCCCGCCGCGCCGCGTCGTCGGGCCCGAGCACGACCAGCGTGGCGTCGGCGCGGCTCTCCAGCAGCGCCTGCGCGGCGCGGCGCAGGATCGGCGCGCCGTCGACCTCCTCGAGCAGCTTGTCGCGCCCGCGCATCCGCCGCGACGCCCCCGCCGCCAGCAGCGCCGCGACCACGAACGGTTTGCGCGAAGCGGGGGCCTCGCCGGCCCGCGGCGCGGGGCGCGAGGGGATCTCCTTGAGAAGCCCGCCGACCCCCATCGCAGCGATCTCGGCGTCGCCGACCGTCAGCCCCGCCGCCAGCCGCTCCAGCACCCAGTCCGCACCGTTCAACGCCGGAGAGCGGGCGCAGCCGGGAAGACCGATCACCGGACGCCCGCCGAGTTCGCCCAGAAACAGCAGATTCCCGGGATCGACCGGCATGCCGAAGCGGATCAGCCGTCCGCCCGCCGCCGCCACCGCCGCCGGCCCGACATCGGCCCGGTCCGACGTCGCCGAGCCGGTCAGGATCAACAGCGCGTCGGCCTGCGCCGGGGCGTCGCGCAGCGCCTGCGCCAGCGCGCCGGTCTCGTGCGCGACGCGGGCCTCGGCGACGTCGCGCAGGCCGAGCCCGCCGAGCCGCGCCCGCACCGCCGCCGCCCCCTTGTCGAGCAGCGCGGGCTTCATGCCCGGCGTGGCCGTGAGCGTCAGATGCGCCGCCCGCCAGCCAAACCGCGCGAGGCGCAGAGCCTCGACCCCCGCGAGCGCCGCCTCGGCCTGCGCCACGGCTTCGGCGGGGGCGGCGTAGGGGATGATCTTGACCGTGGCGAGCATCTGGCGCGGCGCGACGCGGGCGAGATCGGGCAGGGTCGCCAGCGTCACCGCCTCGTGCAGCGCGTTCACAGCGGCGATGCGCCCCGCGTCGAGGCGCAGCAGACCCGCCGCGCTTGCGAACAGATTGGCGCGCCCCGTGAAAGGGGCCGACAGCTCCACCCATTCCGCATCGCCCGCCAGAGCGGCGGCGATCCGCGCCGCCGCTTCGTCCTCGCCGATCTCGTGCGGCTCGGCGCGGGCCACGACCACCTCGCGCAGCCCCGCCGCGTCGAGCGCCGCGACGTCCTGCGCCGTCAGCCTGCGGCCTTTCTTGAGCGCGACGGACGGCAGCCGCAGCCCGTGCGCGAGGATCGCGCCCTGCGCCTGCGCCAGCGGGACGGGGCCGAATTTCACCGGGATCTCACCGAGCGCGCGTCAGGCGGCGGCGTCGCGGGCCCCGGCGGTCCCCGAGGACGAACCCGGTCGGGTCTCGGGCCGGCGCAGCCGCTCTGTGATCTGGCCGAGCGCCGAGAGCGCGATCTCGGCGGGCGATTTCGCGCCGATGTCGAGGCCGAGCGGCGCGTGGATGCGCGCGATCTCCGCATCCGCGAAGCCCGCCGCGCGGAGGCGCTCGACGCGGGCGGCGTGCGTCTTCCGGCTTCCCAGACACCCCAGATAGAAGGCGTCCGAGCGCAGCGCGCGCATGATGGCGGGGTCGTCGAGCTTGGGGTCGTGGGTCAGCGTCACGACGGCCGTGCGCGCGTCGAGCCCTGCCTCGTCGAGCCCGGCGTCGGGCCAGGCATGCGACAGGCGCGCGCCGGGAAAGCGCGCCTCGGCGGCGAAGGCGTCGCGCGGGTCGACGATGGTCACATCGTAGCCCAGCGCCTCGGCCATGACGCGCAAAGGCTGCGCGATGTGCACGGCGCCCACGATGACGAGCCGCAGCGGCGGGTTGTGGACGCCGACGAACCAGCGACCGTCCTCCAGCGCCGCGAAGCCCGACGCGTCGGCGTCCATCGCGCGGCGCACCTCATCGCCGAGCGGGCAGCCGGCGGCGCGGTCGACCAGAAGGCGGCTCCAGTCGTCGAGGCAGACGACATAGGCGATCTGGCGGCGCTTCGCGCGCGCCGCGGCGAGGTCGCGGATCGTCTGCTCCAGCGGCCCGTCGCCGACGCCGATCGGCTCGACGAGCACATGGATGGCGCCGCCGCAGGCGAGCCCCACCGCGAAGGCGTCCGCGTCGGCGACGCCGAACTCCAGCAGCCGGGGCCGCCCATCCTGCAGCGCCTCCAGCGCTTCGGCGGCGACCGCGCCCTCGACGCAGCCGCCCGAGACCGAGCCGGCGAGCTCCGCCTCGGACGAGATGGCGAGCTGGGCGCCCACGGGCCTCGGCGCCGAGCCCCAGGTCCGCACCACGGTCGCCAGCGCCGCGCGCTTGCCCGCGTCGATCCAGGCGAGGGCGGCTTCGGGGATTCGGTCGTGCTCGGCGGCGGTCATGGCGCGTCCTCCCGCAGCATATCAGGCAGATGACTATAAAAGCACCGCGCGCCGGCGCAACGGGGGCGCATGTCAGGCCAGTCGAGCGACGCGTCTCAGCTCCGCGCCGCCCCCGCCATCGCCTTGGCGATGTCCGTGGGATCGCCGCTGGCGGCGGCGGTCTCGAAGGTGATGCGCGGCGTCATCAGCTCGATCCCGTTCTCGGCGAAGGCCTTCTGCAGCGCCGCCATCGCCTTGCGCCGGACCATGAACTGCTGGCCCGGCTTGGTCGAGAACTTCACCCCGATCTCGAAGGAATGGCCCGAGATCGCGATCGCGCCCTGGCTCTTCATCGGCTCGAGGATCCGGTCGGCGATCTCGGGATCGGTGGCGAGGACTTCGCCCGCCTTCTTGACCAGCTTGCGGACCTTTTCGAGGTCGGTCTCCTGCGGCACGAGGAAGGTGAACTTCACCTTCACCCAGTCGCGGCTGTGGTTCTGGATCGTGCCCATCGAGGAGAACGGCACGGTGAAGACCGGCCCGCGCGGATGGCGCAGCCGCACCGAACGCAGCGAGATCGACTCGACCACGCCCTTGCTGCCGGAGGCCTCGATGTATTCGCCGATCCGGAAGGCGTCCTCGTAGAGGTAGAACACGCCGTTGATCACGTCGGCGACCAGCTTCTGCGCGCCGAAGCCGATGGCCAGCCCCAGAACCCCGGCGCCGGCGAGCAGCGGCGCGATGTTCACGCCGAGCGCGGACAAGGCGAAGATGCCCGTGAACGTCACGATGGCGGCCAAAGCCGCGCCGCGCAGGATCGGCGCGACGGTGTTCAGCCGCGAACCGGTGCTCCCGCCCTCTTCCTCGGGCGGCGCCGAGGGGTCGTGCGGGGTCTTCTCCGGCGCCCAGACGCCGATCAGGTCCGAGATCGCGTTCCAGAGCGCGAAGCCCAACAGCAGCGCGAAGGTCGCCTTCACCACGCCCGCCACGATCCCGCCGCCCCCGGACGCGAAGGGGTCGAGCCCCCAACTCTGGAGGATCAGGATCGCCGCGCCCAGCGCCAGCGCGCCCTTGCCGAGCGCGACGCCGCCGCGCAGCAGCGTGTGCGGCTTGTCGGGTTCGCGGGCGAGGATTTCGTCGCGCCATGCGCCGACTCCGGCGATGGCGAAGGGCGTCAGCGCTGCGATCACCAGCGAGTTGTTGATCGAGCCCGAGACGTCCGCGCCGCCGCGCAACCCCAGCGCCGTGCTCGCCGCGGCCAGCGCGTTGACGGCGGCGAGACCGACATAGCCGACATGCCACCATTGGGCGAGGAACGCCGAAATCGCGCCGGGCTTGCCCGCGAAGGCTTTGTCGATCAGCGCGGCGACGGGTCGGCGGACGGCGAGAAAGAACGTGGCCGTCATCGCCCCGCTCAGCAAAGCGAGCGTCGCGGCGGCGAGCGATCCCTGCCAGACGGCGCCGGACAGGTCGATCATGCCGCGCAGGAACAGGAAGACGCTGCCGATCACGAACAGGATCAGCGCCCAGCGCATCACGTGGCGGGCCTGCGCCTCGTCGAAGCCGGGCAGGCGGCGATGCGGCGCGCCCGGCGCCGCGAGCGCCTGCACGATGGCGAAGACGATCCGCTGGCGCATCGCGACCGCCAGCATCAGCGCGCCGATCGGGGCGGCGTGATAGGGCAGTAGCGCGTTGGTCGCCGCCGTGGCCACGAACCAGAAGATCGCGAGCGAGATCGCCCGCCCGACGCCCCACCGCGCCGTCAGCAGGAGCCGGCGCGAGAACGGCCCCGGCGTCTCGTTCGCCGGCGCGAAGGCGGCGCCGAGCCTGCGCAGCGCGTATTCGACCGCATAGGCCCCGGCCAGCGCCGCCGCGGCGAGGAGGATCGCCGTGAGAGGGTCCATGCCCGCCGCGTCCATCCGGTCCGCATAGGCGGCCAATGCGTCGGGGAACTGGTCGGCGCGGTCCACCGCGACGCCGAACGCCTCGCCGAACGCTTCGGGGTCGGGAACCATCTCCTCGGCGGGGGTCTCGGGCGCGACCACGACGGCGATCCCGGCGTCCGGAAGCGCCTCGAGGACTTGCGCGCGGACCGCCGGATCGAGGTCCGCCGGCAAGGTGATCGTGATCGCCCCGTCGCTCATCTTTCCCCCCTAACCCTGCGCCGGGCTCTGGAATTTCGGTAGCATGCGGCGCGGCTGCGCGCCACTCCGCCCGCGCGCGCCTTGACGTCGCCGTTGCGCGCGGTCAGCTTCCGCCGGCCTTGCGAGGGAGCGGCGAGCATGGAGCCCGGAAGCGGCGGCAACGCCATCGAGACGCGCGGCCTGCGCAAGCGCTACGGGCGCGACGGGACGGGCGGCGAGGCGCTCAAGGGCGTCGATCTCGACGTTCCGGCGGGGTCGATCTTCGGGCTGCTCGGTCCGAACGGGGCGGGAAAGTCGACCTTCATCAACATCCTCGCGGGCCTCGTCGTGAAGAGCGCGGGAACCGTGCGCATCTGGGGTTTCGATCAGGACGTGAACCCGCGCAACGCCCGCGCCGCCATCGGCGTCGTGCCGCAGGAGCTCAACATCGACCCGTTCTTCACGCCCCGCGAGGCGATGGAGTGGCAGGCGGGCCTTTACGGCGTGCCGAAATCGCGTCGCCGCACCATGGACATCCTCGGCCGCGTCGGCCTCGCCGACAAGGCCGACGCCTACGCCCGCACGCTCTCGGGCGGCATGAAGCGGCGGCTGCTCGTGGCCAAGGCGCTGGCGCACCGCCCGCCGGTGCTGGTGCTCGACGAGCCGACGGCGGGGGTGGACATCGAGCTGCGGCAGATGCTGTGGGCCTATGTGCGCGATCTGAACGCGCAGGGCGTCACGGTGATCCTGACCACGCATTACCTCGAAGAGGCGCAGGCGATGTGCGACCGCATCGCGATCCTGCATCGCGGCGCGCTGGTGGCCTGCGACGACACCTCGGCGCTGGTCGGTCGGCTCGACGCCAAGACGCTGGTGATCCGCCCGCGCGCGCCGCTTTCGGCGCCGCCGCCGGAGCTCGCCGACCTCGCGCCGTCGCTGCGGCCCGACGGCGCGCTCGCCATCGGCTACCGGCGCGGGCGGGCCGATCCGCTGACCCTGCTCGACCGGGTGCGCGCCGCCGGCGTCGCGGTAGAGGACGTGGCGACCGAGGAGCCCGACCTCGAAGACGTGTTCCTCGCGCTGACCCGCGGCGCGGAGGCGGCGGCGGGATGAGGCTTGGAAGCGGCCCCGCCCCGCGCTAAACCCGCAGCGCCGCAGGCCACAGCCGCGACGAGGGAGAGCGCGCATGAGCTACGCCTATGATCCGCAGAACATTTTCGCGAAAATCCTGCGCGGGGAGATCCCCTGCTCGAAAGTCCACGAGACGCCGCACAGCCTCGCCTTCCACGACATCAACCCGCAGGCCCCGACGCATGTGCTGGTGATCCCGAAAGGGCCTTACGTCAATTTCGACCATTTCGCAGCCGAGGCGAGCGAAGTCGAGATCGCCGATTTCACCCGCGCCGTGGCCGAAGTCGCCCGCCGCGTCGGCCATGCCGAGAGCGCCGGCGGCGCAGGCTACCGCATCCTGTCCAACGCCGGCCCCGACGCGCATCAGGAAGTGCCGCATCTGCACATCCACGTCTTCGGCGGCAAGTTCCTCGGGCGGATGATCAAGGTTCCAGAGTGAGCCTCCCGCCAGCGGCCCCGGAGCCCGCGCTCCGGGGCCGCCTGACGCAACGCCGGCGACACTCCCTCGACATTCGGGCCATTCGCAACGCCGGCCCGCACAGCCTCAACGCCTCACGCGACCGGTTATTCCCTCAGCCCCCCGCTGCGAAGCGCGCCAGATCGGCGAGTTCGAGCGGGTAATAGTCCGGGTTCCCGATCAGCGCCGACTTGTCGAAGCCCTCGCGATAGGTCTCGGCCCACCAGCCGTATTTCTCCTTCGAGACGCAGGGGTCGGGTTGCCAGCCGGGCTCCGCGGTGACGAAGCTCGTCCCGCAGAGCTTCAGCATCCCTCCGAACACCTCCATCAGCATCGCCGAGCCGACCGGCCCCAGCCGCTGGCCGCAGCTCTTCAGCTCGCTCTCGCGCAGCATGTAGTAGAAGAGGGGCGTCTCCTCGCGCAGCGACTTGCCGGTGCGGTGGGCGGCGTCGAGCCGCTTCCAGCCGGGGACGTCGTCGAGCTTCAGATCGCAGACCTCCAGCGGATAGCCCTTGGCCTTGAGCGCCGCCGCCACCGCCTGCCCCGACGGCACGCTGAGCGCGTTGGCGCGCATCAGGTTGCGGAAGGCGAGCGCGCGGTTGGCGGGGTTGCGGCTGGGGACCACCGGCAGGTCCTGCAGCTCGTCGGTCAGCAGCGGGTCGATCGCCTTGGCCATGCGCGGGCGGTGATGTTGGTCGAGCGGGAGCATGTGCTTCCAGTCGACTTCGAGCCCCTCGGGCAGAGCCGCGAAGCCGGTCGAGCCGAAGCGTTCGTCGAACAGTTCGACCTCACGATGCGCGTCGTTCACCGAGAAGACCGAGCGCACCATGGTGTGGCCGACGCGATAGGCCGCGACCGAGAACTCCACGGGCATCGGCAGCGCGCCATGCTTGTCGGGGCCGTAGCAGAGCGGGAACTTCGCCTTGGGGTCGCAGATGCGGGTCGCGGCGAACCGCCAGATGTCGACGTCGCAGAGCCGCTTCAGGAAGTCGAACAGCACGATCCACTGGTAGTGGAAGCGCAGCTCGCGCTGGGCGGCGGCGAAGCGCGAGAAGCGCTCCTTGGGGGCGCGCTGATGCACGCGCTCGTCGAAGAAGCGGTTGTGGGCGCGGTGGAACATCAGCTGCATCTGCGAGATGAACAGATTCTCGTCGTTGCGCGGATCGCCGATCAGCGCGGCGCCCCCCGGCGCGCGGGCGAGGTCGCGACCGTCCGGGCTCACGGCGATGTGCTCGCCGTCGTAGATGTGCGGGCTCGCCTCGGGGCCGAAGCCGTAGACGCAGTCGAGATCGAGGCTCGCGGAGCGGATGTTGGGCAGCTTCGCGATGGAAGCGGCGTCGAGCGGCGCGCCGCGCAGGTCCGAAGTGGTGTCGAGCGTCACGTCGTGATCGACGAACTGCGCGAAGAAGATGTAGCCGGCGGGGATCGCGCTGTCGGGCGAGGCGTCGTCGAAATCATGCATCAGCCCGCCGGGGCCGCCGAGGATCGCGGCCTCCTCCTCGCTCAGCGCGAGGCCGGGCAGATCGGGGAAAAGCTTGGAGAAATGGCCGACGGCGACGTGTTCGCAGCCCTTGGCCTTGGTCATTCCGTGGTGACAGGCGTGTCTGGCGGTCATGCGGAAGATCCTCCCTGCGGCGTCTTTCCGGACCCGATGTCCGGAGGCGCGGGGCGACTGTGCGCCGGCGCCGTCAAAGCGTCGTGAGAGTTGGGTCAACCGGTGGCGACGGCGCGTGACCTGCGCCTTGCTTCCGTGGCATGACGCCCCGGGCCCTGAACGCGGGAGACGGCGCGGATGGCGGACGGATCGAAATTCTGGGACCGGATCGCCGACCGCTACGCCGCGCGCGCGATCCGCGACGCGGGCGCCTACGACGCCGCCATCGCGCGGACGCGGGCGCATCTCAAGCCCTGCGACCACGTTCTCGAGCTGGGCTGCGGCACGGGAACGACCGCTCTGCGACTCGCCGATGCGGCGGCGCGCATCGACGCGACGGATTTCTCGACCCGGATGATCGAGATCGCGACCGGGAAGGCGCGCGCCGCCGGCGTTGCGTCGGTCGCCTTTTCGCGCGCCGATCTGACCGACCCCGCTGCGGCGCCCGGCCCCTATGACGCGGTGCTGGCCTTCAACCTGCTCCAGCTCATGCCCGACCTCCCGGCGGCCCTGGCGCTGATCGCGGCGCGGGTGAAGCCCGGGGGCGTGTTCGTGTCGAAGAGCGTCTGCCTCGGCGAGCCGGGGTGGCGGCGTGCGCGGATCGTCGTCGGGGCCTTGCGCGCTGTCGGGATCGCGCCGCCGCTGCGCTTCCTGCGGATCACGGCGCTCGACGCGGCGATCGAGCGCGCGGGGTTCGAGATCGTCGAGCGCGGCATGTTCCCCGAGCGGCCGCCCGGGCGCTTCCTCGTCGCAAGGCGGGTCGCCTAGCCGCTATGGTGGACGCTCACTCGCCGCGACGGACCGCGTCGGCGTCGCGGCGCAGCGCGGCGACGTCGAAGACCGGCGCCGACAGCCGCTCGGCCTCCGCCGCGGACACCGCCGCCTCGACGCCGAGCGCTTCGATCAGCCGAGGGCCCTCCGCCGGATCGGGGGCGCTCTCGCGCAGGCTGAGCGCGGACGGCGCGTCGGCGAGCTCCGGCCATGGCGCGTCGGCGACGCCTTCGGATTCGGGCACGTCGATGCGGGTGAAGATCGCGCCGATCCCGCAACCCGGCAGGCTCAGCGCCGCGCCGAGGACGAGCGCGCGCGCCAGCCCGGGCCCGGCCGTCGCCGTCAAGGGCGACGGTTTGCCCGTCTTTGAATCGCGACCCGAGTCTGGCATAGCGGTGTCTTAACCGCGCCGACGCCGAAGCGCCACCTCAGAGCGCCGGACGGCTGCGTTGCTCTGGGGGAAGACGCCATGACCGCGCCCGTGAATGCGCCCGTGAACGCGACTGCGCCGCTCGACGCCGCGCCAAAGCCCTTCGCCGATCCCGAAGAGGTGGCGGGCATGCTGAAGGACAGCGCCGCCTTCGTGCAGAACATGGGGCTGATCGCCGAGCGCACGCAGGAGATCTGGCGCCGCTTCGCCGAGACCAACCTCGCCGACACCCACCCCATGCACGCCGACCCGCTCAACGCCGCGCCCGCCTTCGCCGAACTCGGCCAGAGCATGATGAACCATCCGCGCGAGATGGCCGACGCCATGATGCGGCTTTGGCTCCAGCAGACCGAACTCTGGCGACGCGCGACGCTGAAGCTGTGGGGCCTCTCGGAAGACCCGCTCGTCGAACCCGATCGCGGGGACAAGCGCTTCAAGGACGAGGAATGGTCGAAGAACGCGATCTTCGACTATGTGAAGCAGTCCTACCTGCTCACGTCGAAATGGATCATGGAGACGATCCACGACGTCGGCGAGATCGACGAACGCGACCGCCGCAAGGTCGAGTTCTATACCCGCAACTTCATTCAGGCGATGTCGCCGGCCAACTTCGCCGCCACAAATCCCGAAGTGCTGCGCGCCACCCTGAAGGAGCGCGGCGAGAATCTCGCGCGCGGGCTGCAGCACATGCTCGAGGACCTTGAGCGCGGCAAGGGCAACCTGCTGATCCGCCAGACCGACCTCGACGCCTTCGAAGTCGGGCGCAACATGGCGACCACTCCCGGGAAGGTGATCTGGCAGAACGAGCTGTTCCAGCTCATCCAGTACGCGCCGACGACAGAACAGGTCCACGAGATCCCGCTGCTGATCTGCGCGCCCTGGATCAACAAGTACTACATCCTCGACCTGAACGAGAACAAGTCGATGGTTCGCTGGCTGGTCGACGAAGGCTGGACGGTGTTCGTCATCTCCTGGGTCAATCCCGACATCCGCCAGAAGGACGAGACCTGGGAGAGCTACATGAAAAAGGGGGTGCTCACCGCCCTCGAAAAAGTGATCGAGGAGACCGGCGCGAAGAAGGCGCATCTGACAGGCTATTGCATCGGCGGCACCATGCTGGGCACGACGCTCGCGCATATGGCTGCGACCGGCGACCCCCGGGCCGCCACCGCCACCTTCTTCACCACCCAGCTCGACTTCACCGACGCCGGCGAACTGCAGGTCTTCGTCGATGAGAAGACCCTGAAAGTCCTCGACGAGAAGATGGATCAGGGCTACCTGCCCGCCGAAAGCATGGCGACCGCCTTCAACATGCTGCGCGCCAGCGATCTGATCTGGGGTTTCGTCGTCCAGAACTATCTGCTCGGCAAGGAGCCGTTTCCGTTCGACCTGCTCTACTGGAACGCCGACAGCACCTGCATGCCGGCGCGGGTGCATCACTTCTATCTCGACAATTTCTACAACGCCAACCGGCTGGCGCAGGGGGAGATGCGGCTCGGCGGCGAGAAGCTCGACCTGTCGCGGATCAAGACGCCAGTCTATCACGTCGCGACCAAGGAGGATCACATCGCCCCGCCGCAATCGGCCTTCCGCGGCGCCAGGCTGCTGGGGTCGCGCGACGCGACGTTCATCCTCGCCGGATCGGGGCACATCGCCGGGGTCGTGAATCCGCCTTCGTCCGGCAAGTACCAGTACTGGACGAAGAAGGGGATGGCGGGCGAGGGGCTCGAAGTCTGGATGAAGGACGCGCAGGAGACCCCGGGCTCCTGGTGGCCGCACTGGAGCGCGTGGCTCGCCGCGCATGGCGGCGGGATGGTCCCCGCGCGTGCGCCGGGGGCGACGCTCGGCATTGTCGAGGATGCGCCCGGCGCCTATGTGAAGCGCCGCTTCGACGCGCGCTGACGGGTCCGCCCGGCCCGGGCCGTCGCGCTGGACAAGCGCGCCCCGGTGGAGCAAGAAGCCGCGACATACTGGCGGGGCTTTCAGCACAGCTGAGATTTTCATGAAATCCACGCGGATGCGGGCGGCGTCGCGCGCGGGCGATCGGGCGCAATGCAGCGGATAGTCGGCGGACCTCTCGACCTGAACGCGCCCGGCGAGCCCGGCGGCGCGCGCGCGCGGCAGCGCGCCGCCTGGGTCGCCGAGGTCGGCGCGACCCTCAGTCTCGCCTGGCCGCTGATCGTCGCGCAACTCGCCACCATCGGGCTCAACACGACCGATGTGGTGATGATGGGCTGGCTCGGTCCGGAGTTTCTGGCCAGCGGCTCGCTCGCCGTGTCGATGCTTTATCCGCTGCTGATGCTGGGCACGGGCGTCGCGATGGCGGCGGCGCCGATGGCGGCGCAGGCGCTCGGCGCGCGCCGGCGGCGTTCGGCGCGGCGCACGGTGCGGCAGGGGCTGTGGCTGTCCGCGATCCTCGCCTTCCTGCTCGCGATCCCGCTTCTCATGGCGGGGCCGATCCTCGTGGCGTTGGGACAATCGCCGCGCATCGCCGATCTGGCGCAGGAATATTTGCGGTACGGCGCGCTGATGCTGCCGTCGGCGCTGATGTTCACCGTGCTGCGCGGCTATCTCTCGGCGCATGGCCGCACGCAGGTGGTGCTTTGGATCACCCTGGCGGGCATCGGGCTGAACGCCTTTCTCGACTATGCGCTGATGTTCGGCCATTTCGGCTTTCCGCGGCTCGAACTCGCGGGCGCCGGGATCGCGACCGCGGTCGTCTATGCGGCGATGTTCGGCCTGCTGCTCGTTCATGTGCTGCGGGTGCGCCGGCGCGACGCGCTGCTCGCGCGGTTCTGGCGGGCGGACTGGCCGAGATTCTTCGCGATGCTCAGGCTCGGCCTGCCGATCGGGCTGACCATGATGGCCGAATCGGGGCTCTTCGCCTGCGCCGCCCTGCTGATGGGCCTCTTGGGGCCGGACGCGCTCGCCGGCCACGCGATCGCCCTGCAACTCGCCGCCATCGCCTTCATGGCGCCGCTGGGGCTGAGCCATGCGACGACCGTGCGCGTGGGCCGCGCCTTCGGGGCGGGCGATGCGGCGGGGGCCAAGCGCGCGGGCTATGTGTCGATCGGGCTGGCGGTCGTCTTCATGTCGATGACGGCGCTGCTGTTCTGGCTGGCGCCGCAAACGCTTGTGGGGCTGTTTCTGCGCCCCGGCGACGCGGCGGCGGCGGATGCGGCGGCGCTGGCGGCGAGCTTCCTCGCCATCGCCGCGCTGTTCCAGATCGTGGACGGCGTGCAGGTGACGGCCTCCGCCGGGCTGCGGGGCCTCAGCGACACCGCCGCGCCGATGGTGATCGCGCTGTGCGGCTACTGGCTGGTGGGATTGCCCACGGCCTGGCTCATCGGATTTCCGCTCGGGATGGACGGCGTGGGGGTCTGGCTCGGCCTCGCGGCGGGCCTCGCCTTCGCCGCGCTGGTGCTCGCGACCCGGTTCGTCCTCAGCGACGCCAAGCCCGATCCGCGTCGGGCGCGCGGCTGAGGGGCGTCAGTTCGCTTTCGCGATGGCGTATTTCTCGCGCATCTTGCGGATGCCCTCCTGCATTCCGTGTTCGATCTGCAGGCGCAGCATCTCCTCGTCGCGGCGGCGGAACTCAACGACCAGCGCGTCGAGGTCCTCGTTGTCGCCCATCAGATGCAGCCCCTGCCGCGCCAGCGCCACGGCGCTCTCGAAGACTTCGCGGATCACCACGTCGGCGCCGGCCTCGCGCATCGCGATGTCGGAGAAGCGGTCATAGGTCATGGCGAGGATCAGCTGGTCGGGAAAGCGCTCGCGCAGCCGCCCGACGGCCTTCTTGGCGCCTTCGCGGTCGTTGATGCACAGAAAGATCGCCCGCGCGTCCTTCGCGCCGGCCATCGTCAGCACGTCGAGCCGCGAGCCGTCGCCGAAGAAGACCTTGTCGCCGATGCTCTCGGCGATGCGGATGCGCTGGGGCGAATTGTCGATCAGCGTCAACTCGTAGCCGCGCATCTGCAGCATCCGGGCGATGATCTGGCCGGTGCGCCCGAAGCCCGCCACGATGACCGGCGCGGGCTTGGCCTTCGAGACGTCGTCGAGCCCGCGCGCCTCGTCGGCCTTGCCGCGCCGGGCGAGAAAGCGGTCCACCACGGCGAGCGCCGCCGGGGTCAGCGCCATCGACACGCCGACTGTCGCCGTCAGCAACCCCGCCGTCTCGCGGTCGATCAGCGTCGAGGCGGCGGCGATGCCAAGCAGGACGAACGCGAACTCGCCCGCCTGGCCGAGCGTCGCCGCCACGCGCATCGCATCCGCCTGGCTCGAACCCCTCAGCCGCGCGACGCGGTAAAGGATCGCTGCCTTGAGCGCGTAGAGCGCGACTGCGCCGCCGAGCACGAGCGGCGCGTTCTCGACCGCGAGGCCCCAGTCGACGCTCATCCCCACCGCCACGAAGAAGAGCCCCAGAAACAGCGAGCGGAACGGCTCGATGTCGGTCTCGAGCTGGTGGCGGAACTCGGTCTCCGACAGCAGCACGCCGGCGAGGAACGCCCCCAGCGCCATGGACAGGCCCGCCGCGTCCATCAGCAGCGCCGACGCGGCGACGACCAGCAGCGCGGCCGCCGTGAACACTTCGTCGGCCTTGGCGAGCGCGATCGCGCGGAACATGCGCGGCAGCAGGAACCGCCCGCCGATCAGCAGCCCGCCGATGGCGAGCACGCCCATGACGATCTGCCGGTCGATCGACTCGCCGCCCCCGAGCGGCGAGAGGAACGCCGTCAGCGCCAGCAGCGGGACGACGGCGATGTCCTGAAACAGCAATATCCAGAAGGCGCGCCGGCCATGCGGGGCCGCGAACTCGCCGCGCTCGCGCAGCAGTTGCACGCCGAACGCCGTCGAGGACAGCGCGAGCGCGAGTCCCGCGACCAGCGCGCCGGCGAGGCTCAGCCCGAGCCCCCACAGCGCAGCCGCCAGAACCACCCCCGTCGCCCCGACCTGGGCGCCGCCGAGCCCGAAGATTTCGCCGCGCATCCGCCAGAGCCGCTGCGGCTGCAATTCGAGCCCGATGACGAAGAGCAGCAGCACCACGCCGAATTCGGCGATGTGCAGCACGTCGCCGCCGCCTTCGATCAGCCCGAGCACGGAGGGGCCGATCACCGCGCCGGCGGCGAGATAGCCGAGCACCGAGCCCAGCCCGATGCGCCGGAACAGGGCCACGGCGCCGACGGTCGCGCCGAGATAGACGGCGACGTCCACCAGCATCGGATCGGCGCCTGCGGCCATGCTCAAATCTCCTTTGGCGCGAGTCTCGCGCCCCGCGCGGCGCGACGCAACACGGCAGAGACGCGCAGCGCGCGATTTTCCGTCAGATCAGACCCTTGAGCCGCAGCAGCCCCAGGCTCGCCAGCGTCGCGCCATCGCGGATGCGCCCGTCGCAGGCGCGGGCGAGAACCTCCTCGACCGGCAGCGCCATGGCGACGAGGTCCTGCTCGGTGTCCTCGAGCGCCTGTTCGCCCTCGGTAAGCCCGGTGGCGAGAAACAGCGCCCCGGTCTGGGCGATCAGCGCCGGCGCCGGCGCGATCTCGCCGACGTAATCGAGGCGCTGCGCCGTCACGCCCGTCTCCTCGCGCAATTCGATGGCGGCGGCCTCTTCGATGGGGATGGCGTCGCCGCCCGGCGCCACGCCCATCGGCAGCTCGAGGCTGCGCGCGCGCAGCGGATGGCGGTATTGCTCGACCATCCAGATCCGCCCGTCCTGCACCGCGGCGACGACGGCGTAGCGCGGGCGCTCGATATAGGCGTAGACGCCCTCGGCGCCGTCGGGATAGCGGATCGCGTCCTCGCGCAGCCGCACCCAATGGTTCTCGAAGGCCGTGTGCGAGCCGAGGATGTCGAACATGGGGCGCTCTCCGGTCGGCTTGCGCAAGGCGGCGCAGCGTCTATAAGGCCGGAACTCTTCCAACGCCAATGGTCCGACCGGCTCTCAGCCGGGACCCATCGACGCGAGCGCGCACCATGCCCAGGCGGACCGACATCTCCTCGATCATGATCATCGGCGCGGGGCCCATCGTGATCGGGCAGGCCTGCGAGTTCGACTATTCCGGCGCGCAGGCCTGCAAGGCGCTGAAGGAGGAGGGCTATCGGGTCGTCCTCGTCAACTCCAACCCCGCCACGATCATGACCGACCCGGCGCTCGCGGACGCGACCTACATCGAGCCGATCACGCCCGAGATCGTGGCGAAGATCATCGAGAAGGAGCGCCCGGACGCCCTGCTGCCGACCATGGGCGGCCAGACCGGGCTCAACACCGCCATCGCCCTCGACGACATGGGCGTGCTCGCGAAATTCGGCGTGCAGCTGATCGGCGCCAACCGCAAGGCCATCGAGATGGCCGAGGACCGCAAGCTGTTCCGCGAGGCGATGGACCGGATCGGGCTCGAGAACCCGCGCGCCACCATCGTCGGCGCGCCGAAGGTCGGCAAGAAATTCGACATCGCCGCCGGCATGGCCGAGGCGATGGCGGCGCTCGACCATGTCGGCCTGCCCGCGATCATCCGCCCCGCCTTCACGCTGGGCGGCACCGGCGGCGGCGTCGCCTACAACCGCGAGGATTACGAGCGCATCTGCCGCACCGGGCTGGAGGCCTCGCCCGCGGGCCAGATCCTCATCGACGAGTCGCTCTTGGGCTGGAAGGAATTCGAGATGGAGGTGGTCCGCGACCGCGCGGACAACTGCATCATCGTCTGCTCCATCGAGAACGTCGACCCGATGGGCGTGCACACCGGCGACAGCATCACCGTGGCGCCGGCGTTGACGCTCACCGACCGCGAATACCAGATGCTGCGCAACGCCTCGATCGCCGTGCTGCGCGAGATCGGCGTCGAGACCGGCGGCTCGAACGTGCAGTTCGCGATCTGCCCGAAAACGGGTCGGATCGTGGTGATCGAGATGAACCCGCGCGTCAGCCGCTCCTCCGCTCTGGCGTCGAAGGCCACCGGCTTTCCCATCGCCAAGATCGCGGCGAAGCTCGCCGTGGGCTACACGCTCGACGAACTCGACAACGACATCACCGGGGTGACGCCGGCGAGCTTCGAGCCGACCATCGACTACGTCGTCACCAAGATCCCCCGCTTCGCCTTCGAGAAGTTCCCCGGCGCCAAGCCGGAACTCACCACCGCGATGAAGTCGGTGGGCGAGGCGATGGCGATCGGACGGAACTTCCACGAAAGCGTGCAGAAGGCGCTGTGCTCGCTGGAGACGGGGCTGACCGGCTTCGACGAAATCGCCATCGAGGGTCTGGACGAGGCCGCCTCGCCCGAGGAGCGTCGGCAGGCCGTGGTCGCCGCGCTCTCGCGCCCTACCCCCGACCGAATCCGGGTGATCGCGCAGGCGATCCGAGAGGGGTTGAGCGCGGCGGAGATCGCGCAGGCCACCGCCTACGACCCGTGGTTCCTCGAGCGCATCGCCGAGATCGTCGATGTCGAGGCGGAGGTGCGCCGCGACGGCCTGCCGACTGACGCGGCGGGGATGCGTCGGCTGAAGATGATGGGCTTCTCCGATGCGCGGCTCGGCGCGCTCGCGGGGCTCGACGCGCGCGGGGTGCGCAGTCGCCGCCGCGGGCTTGGCGTCGAGGCCGTGTTCAAGCGCATCGACACCTGCGCCGCGGAATTCGAGGCCCAGACGCCCTACATGTATTCGACCTACGAATCCGACCTGTTCGGCGAGGTCGAGTGCGAGGCGCGGCCCTCGGACCGCGACAAGATCGTGATCCTCGGCGGCGGGCCGAACCGGATCGGGCAGGGCATCGAGTTCGACTATTGCTGCTGCCACGCCTGCTACGCGCTCGAAGAGGCCGGCTTCGAGACGATCATGATCAACTGCAATCCCGAGACGGTCAGCACCGATTACGACACCTCCGACCGGCTCTATTTCGAGCCGCTGACCGAGGAGCACGTGCTCGAAATCCTGCGCGCCGAGCAGCGCCGGGGCCGTCTCAAGGGCGTGATCGTGCAGTTCGGCGGCCAGACGCCGCTCAAGCTCGCCGACGCGCTGGAGCAGGCCGACATCCCGATCCTCGGCACCTCGCCCGACGCCATCGACCTCGCCGAGGACCGCGAGCGCTTCCAGAAGCTGATCCACGCGCTGGGGCTGAAGCAGCCCCGCAACGGCGTCGCCCGCTCGCGCGAACAGGCGCTGGCCGTGGCCGCCGACATCGGCTTTCCGCTGGTCATCCGCCCCTCCTACGTGCTGGGCGGGCGGGCCATGGAGATCGTGCGCGACGAGGCGCATCTGGAGCGCTACATCCGCGACGCGGTGGTGGTGTCGGGCGACAGCCCGGTGCTGCTCGACAGCTATCTGTCCGGCGCGGTCGAGGTCGATGTGGACGCGCTCTGCGACGGCGCGCGCGTGCATGTCGCCGGCGTGATGGAGCATATCGAGGAGGCCGGCGTGCATTCCGGCGACAGCGCCTGCGTGCTGCCGCCGCACACGCTGGACGCCGACACGGTCGCCGAGCTCAAGCGCCAGACCGCGGCGATGGCGCTGCGGCTGGGCGTGGTCGGGCTGATGAACGTCCAGTTCGCCATCCAGAACGGCGACATCTACGTGCTGGAGGTCAACCCGCGCGCCTCGCGCACCGTGCCCTTCGTGGCCAAGGCGGTGGGCGCGCCGATCGCGGGGATCGCGGCGCGGGTGATGGCGGGCGAGAAGCTCTCGGCCTTCACGCTGCCTGCGCCCGAGACGCCGCACGTCGCGGTGAAGGAGGCGGTGCTGCCCTTCGCGCGCTTCCCCGGCGTCGACACGC
>NZ_DAIQNN010000004.1:0-96307 GCF_036788415.1 Rubrimonas sp.
GCACATGCGCAAGCGGCTTGGCCTTGACCAGCTCCTTGTTCATGTAGGCGTCGAAAGTCAGCTCCTGCACATCTTTGTCGCGGCAGATCGCGACGAACCGCTCGCGCCGGTCGTCGTTGCCGTACCAGTATTTCTGCATCTGGCCGAGAATCCAGAACACGCCCCCATGCACTTTCATGAAGCGCTTGCGCGCCGTGCGCAGCTTCGCGGGGTCGCCGGTGGTCAGGAAGGCGTGGGCGGCGTCGGCGGCGTAACGCCCGGTCAGAAGCGCGTAGAAGATGCCCTCGCCTGAAGCCGGGGCGACCACCCCCGCCGCGTCGCCCGCCAGCAGCACGTCGCGCCCGTTGTCCCAGCGGTCGAGCGGCTTGAGCGGGATCGGCGCGCCCTCCTTGCGGATGGTGCGCTGGTCGCTGAGGCCCGAGGCCGCGCGCAAGTCGGCCGTGGCGCGCTTGAGCTCGAAATCGCGGATCTCGGTGCCCATGCCGACGCTGGTGGTGCGGCCATGCGGGAACACCCAGCCGTAGAAATCGGGCGAAATGCGCCCGTCATAGACCACGTCGCACATCGCGGGGTCCCAGTCGGGCGATTGCGGGGTCTCGATGATCTCGTGATAGGCGATGACATAGGGGATCGTATCGCCCCCCGGCACTTCCTGCCGCGCCACATTGCTGCGCGCGCCGTCCGCGCCGATCACGACGTCGGCCTGCACCTTCTCCTCCGCGCCCATGCCTTCGGCGGTCTTGGGCCGATAGACCACGATGGCGCGGCCCTGCGCGTCGCGCTCGATGCGCTCGAAGGTGCCCGTGCGGCGCTCGGCTCCGTCGTCCGCCGCCCTCTGGCGCAGCCATTCGTCGAATTCGGCGCGGTCGACCATGCCGACGAAGCCGTGCTCGATGGGGATCACCACCTTTCGACCTTTCGGCGAGATCATCCGCGCCTTGTCGACTTTCGCCACGAGCATGTGGTCGGGGATGTCGAAATCCACGATCGCCTTGGGCGGGATCGCGCCGCCGCAGGGCTTGATGCGCCCCGCGCGGTCGAGCAGCAGCACCCGCCGCCCCGCCTGCGCCAGCTCGCGCGCCGCCGTCGCGCCCGCAGGCCCGCCGCCGACCACCACCGCTTCGAAACGCTCCATGGTCATTCTCCCGCCACGGCGATCGCCGGGTCAGCCTGGGCGGGCCGGCGCATCGCGCGCGCGGGCCGCGTGGTTGCAAGCGCGAGGCCCAGCGCCAGCCAGGCCGACACGACGAAGAGCCCCGCCTCGACTGTGAACACCAGCGCATAGGCCGTCGCGTCCGACGCGATCAGCGCGCGCGACAGGTCCACCGAACTCGTCGCCACGATCCCGCCGATGCCGAAGGCGACGGCCTGCGCCGCGCCCCACATCCCCATGCGCGAGCCCTCATGGCCGCCGCCATCCGCCCCCGCCAGCGCCATCATCGAGCCGATGGCCGCCGTGGCGAACATGCCGTTGGAGAAGCCGAGCGCGGCGACATTGGCCTTCAGCGGCCAGTCCGGCGTGAACGCGCCGACCGCCAGCCCCGCCAGCGCGAGGCCCGAGCACAAACACCCCAGCACCGTCCACATCCGCAGCGAGCCGAACAGCCGCCCGCCGACGCCCGAGCCGAGCACGGCGACCGTCACCATCCCGAAGAACACGCCCATCTGCTGCTTGGCCGCGAGCAGCGTCGTCTCGCCGACCGTCATCCCGAAGACATGCCCCGCGAAGGGTTCGAGGATCAGGTCCTGCGCCGAGAACGCCAGCATCGAGACGAAGACGAAGATCGTGAAGCGCCGCGCGTCGGGTTCGGCCCAGGCGGCGCGCAGCACGTCGAGGAACGGCTCGCCGCGCTTCTCCGCCTCCGGCCGCCCCGCGCCCTCCATGCCGTGGACGGCGAAGAGCGTCAGCGCCATCGCGATCACCGCGACCCCGCCGACCACCGCCACCAGCCGCTCGGGGCTGTACGGGTCGAGCAGCGCGCCCGCGCCGCCTGCGGTCGCGGCGAGGCCGAGGATCATCATCAGCCACACGATGGTCGCCGCCGCCGGGCGCCGCTCGGGCGCGCAGCGCTGGGACAGAAGCGCGAGCAGCGCGGTCCCCGCGGCCCCGACGCCGCCGCCGATCATCAGGAAGGCGACCACGGCGAGCGCCACGCCCGCGGCGAAATTGCTCCCCATCAGCGCGACGGCGACCGCGGCGAGCACGCCGCCCGAGGCGAGCGTCGCCATGCCGCCGACGATCCACGGCGTGCGGCGCGTGCGGTCCGACCCGTAGCCCCAGCGCGGACGCAGCATCCCCATCGCGTAGTGCAGGGCGACCAGCGCGCCCGGCAGCATCGCCGCGAGCGCCAACTCCACCACCATCACGCGGTTGAGCGTCGAGGTCGTCAGCACGATGATCGAGCCGAGCGCGACCTGCGCCAAACCGAGCCGGACAATGCCGAGCCATGTCAGCGGTTTCATGCGGAAGCCCCCGGAACGATCAGATGCAGGGCGCAGGCCGAGGCGAGCATCCCCAGCACGTAGAGCAGCACGCCGAAGCCCGCGAACCACACGGCGCGGCCCTTCGGATCGGCCAGCAGGCGCGGCAGCATCGCCGCCTGCCCCGCGAGCATCAGCGCCACGAACACCGCCTGCCACGGCTTGCCCCAGGCCAGCAGCAGCCCGATCACGACGACCTGCGGCGTGAACATCGCGACCACGGCGATCCGCACCGCGCGCTCCACTCCGAGCTTGGCGGGCAGGGAGCCGAGGCCGAAATGCCGGTCGCCCTCGATCGACTTGAAGTCGTTGAGCGTCATGATGCCGTGCGCGCCGAGCCCGTAGAGCGCGGCGATCAGGATGATCCGCGGATCGGGCGCCGCGGCGAGCATCACGGCGGCGCCGGTGATCCACGGCAGCGTCTCGTAGGACAGGCCGCAGACCAGCGCGCTCCACCAGCCGTTCTTCTTCAGCCGGATCGGCTCGGCGCTGTAGGCCCAGGCTGCGGCGACCGCGACGACCGTCGCGCCGAAGGCCCACGGCCCCAGCGCCCAGCCCAGCGCCAGCGAGCCGACCGTCCAGATCAGCGCGATCCACAGCCCCCAGCGGCCCGGAATGCGCCCCGAGGGGATCGGGCGATGCGGCTCGTTGATCGCGTCAACATGGCGGTCGCACCAGTCGTTGGCGGCCTGGCTCATGCCGCAGACCATCGGGCCGGCGAGGATCAGCCCCAGCGCGATTCGCGACCAGTTGTCGGAAAACGCCGCGCCGGAGGAGACGACGCCGCACATGAACGCCCAGACCGGCGGAAACCACGTGATCGGCTTCAAAAGCTCCAGCACCGCGCCGGGCGCGGGAAGGCTGCGGACAGGGGGCGCAAGGGGTGTGACGCTCATGGCGTAAATTACACCTGACACCGTCCGTCTTGGAAAGCGGATTCATGGTCGCGGGGCGCCGCGCCGCTCAGCGCGCGAAGGCCGCCGCCAATTCGACATGCGGCGACCAGCGGAACTGGTCCACCGGCTGGATCCACAGCAGCCGGAACCCCGCATCGACCAGAATGCGCGCGTCGCGGGCGAAGGTCGCGGGATTGCAGCTGAGCGCGGCGACGGCGCGCAGGCGCGAGGCGGCGATCTGCGCGGTCTGCGCCTGCGCGCCGGCGCGCGGCGGGTCGATCGCGACCGCGTCGAACGCATCGAGCTCCGCGGCGGCGAGCGGGCGGCGGAACAGGTCGCGCGCCTCGCAGCGCACCGCCCGCAGGCCCTCGGCGCGCCGCCACCCCGCATCGAGGGCCGCCAGCGCCGCCGCGTCGGCCTCGACCGCAGTCACCGCGGCGCGCTCGGCGAGCGGCAGGGCCAGCGCGCCGGCGCCGGCGAACAGGTCGGCGACGCGCTTCGCATCCCCCACCGCCTCGCGCGCGGCTGCGACTAGCGCCGCCTCGCCGTCGGCGGTGGCCTGAATGAAGCCCCCCGGCGGCGGCGCGACAAGCGCGCGCCCGAAGCGCTGGAAGGGCGGGCGACGCCCCGCCAGCGTCTCGCCCCCGAGGCTCAGCCGGGCGAAATCCGCCTCCTCGGCAAGCGCCCCGAGCGCGGCGCGCAAGCTCGCGTCGAGCGGCTTTCCGCCCTCCGCCGCCACGTCGAGCCCGGCTTCGGAGACGGCGACCGACAGCTTGACCTCGCCCTTGCGCGAGCCGATCAGCCCGACGATCCGCGCCAGCGCCGCCCGCGCGCCGAGGATCTCAGGATGCGCGACCGGGCAGGCGTCGACACCGACGATCTCCGCCTCGCCCCGCCCGTGAAACCCGAGCAGGACGCCCGATTTCAGCCGCCGCCCCGACAGGACCACGCGCCGCCGCGCGCCGGGCGGGCTGACATGGATCGGGCGCAGCTCCGCCTCCAGCCCGCGCGCGGCGAGCGCCGTGCGGACCAATTCGGTCTTCCACTCGGCCAGAAAGGCGTCAGAGGCGTGTTGCAGCGCGCAGCCGCCGCAGGCCCCGAAATGGGGACAGACCGGCGCGATGCGCGCCGGCGCCGTTCTCAGCACGGCGGGTCGCGCGATCCGGTCGCCTGCGATCTCGCCCGCGACGCGCTCGCCGGGCAAGGTGAAAGGCGCGTAGAGCGCGCCGCCTTCCCCCGCCGCCTCGCCGTCGCCGCGATGGCCCAGCGCGATGATCTCGATCTCCGCCATCGCGCGGCGATAGCCCGGAGCGGCCGGCGCGTCGAGGGGCTCAGCGCTTTCGCGCGGCGATCAGGAACTCGACATTGCCGTCGCCGCCCGCGATCGGACTGCGCGTCAGCCCGAGCGCGTCCCACCCCGCCTCGCGCAGGAACGCCGCGACCGCGTCGCAGGCCGCCGCATGCGCCGACGGATCGCGGACGATCCCGCCCTTGCCGACCGCCGCGCGCCCGGCCTCGAATTGCGGCTTGACGAGCGCGATCAGCGTCGCCCCTTGCGGGGCGAGCGCCAGCGCCGCCGGCAGCGCCGTGCGCAGCGAGATGAAGGACAGATCCGCCGTGATCCAGTCGAACGGCGGGACCTCGCCCGCGCGCAGCTCGCGCGCGTTGACCCCCTCGACGACCGTCACCCGCGGATCGACGCGCAGCGACGGGTGCAGCTGGCCGCGTCCGACGTCGAGGGCGGTCACCGCCGCCGCGCCTTCGGCGAGCAGGACTTCGGTGAAGCCGCCGGTCGAGGCGCCCAGATCGAGCGCCGAGGCGCCGCGCGGCGACAGCCCGAACGCCGCCATCGCATGAAGTAGCTTCAGCGCTCCGCGCCCGACCCAGCGCCGCGCCGGCGCGACGGCCAGCGCCGCCGCCGCGCCCACCTTGCGCGCGGGCCGGCGCTCCGGCGCGCCGTCGACGCTGACGGCGCCCTCGGCGATCAGCGCGCGGGCGCGCGCCCGGCTGTCCGCCAGTCCCCGCGCCACCAGCGCCTGATCGAGGCGCAGCGGCGCGCCGCCTTGCGTCACGCGCCCCCCGCCGGGCGCACGCGGTAGCGCACCGCCTCGGGCCGCACGTCCTCAAGCTCCACGCGATGCCGCCGCACGACGACGGCGCCGCGGCGCGTCTCGAACCCGTCGGCCTCGACGCGCCCGAGATCGACCGCGACGCTGGTCGAGACGCGCGGCAATTCGGGGGCCGGGTCGGTCGCGGCCGGGTCGGGGGCGTGGGAAGTCTGGAGCAGGATCGCGCTCGACCCCGCCAGCCCGAGATAGCGCAGTTCGGTGTAGCCCTCGGGCGAGATCGGGGGCGGCGCTTCGGGCGGCAGCACGCGGTCCGCGCCGTGGTCGAACGTCGCCATCAGCGCGCCTCGCGGCGCCTCGCGCGGGCCGAGGCCGCCGCAGCTGGCGAGCAGGAGGGCGGCCAGACCGAATGAGGCGACCCGCCGCAGGCGCATCCCCGACCGCTCCCCCCGCCTTGCGCCCGTCTCAGACCGCCGGCGCGCCCGTCATGCGGTGGAGTTCGGCCACCGCAGCCGGCGGCAGACCGAGCGCCTGCGCCAGCGCGCGCAGATAGGCGCGCTCGGCCTCCGTGTCGATCTGGATCGCCATGATCGAGGCCGCATAGACCTGCGCCGCCTGCGCGGGGCTGCGTACGAGGGCGGCAAGCGCCTGCGGATCGGCTGGGCGGGCGAGCTCCGCGTCGACCAGCGCGCGCTCTTCGGGCGAGGTCTCGCCGTCCTCCTCGAGCTTGGCGGTCAGCTGCGCGACTTCGGCCTTATCGAGCTTGCCGTCGGACTTGGCGGCGCCGAGCATCGCGCGCAGCACCAGCTCGGCGGCGTCGGCGTCCGCGACCGTGGGAGCCTGCCGCGTCATCGCCGCCTGCGTCTGTTGCGCCGCCGCCCCGGCCTGCGCCTGCCATGTCTTGAATGCCTGAAGCGCGAGCCCGCCCAGCACCGCCATCGCGCCGCCGCCCGCCGCGGAACGCCCTCCGCCGCCGCCGAGCAGCGCGCCGAGGATGTCCTCGATGCCGCCCGCAGTTCCGCCCGGGGCCCCGCCGCGCGCCGCGCCCGGCGCCTGCGCGCCGCCCTGCATGCCGCCGAGCACCGCGCCGAGCAGATCGCCGAGCCCGCCGCCTTGCGCCGCGCCGCCGCGCGCCCCGCCCTGAATCGCGCCGGGGCCGCCCTGCATGCCGCCCAGCACCGCGCCCAGCAGATCGCCCAGCCCGCCCGCGCCCGCGCCCGCGCCCGCGCCGCCGCCTGGGGCTCCGGTCGGGCGCGCCGAGGCGCCGCCCCGCATCATCCGCTCGACCGACTGCGCGAAGCCGCCGAGCCCGCCGCCGTCCTGACCGCCGCTCGCGACGGGCGCCGCCGCGCCGCCGCCGCCGAGCATCGCGCCGAGCAGGTCCTCGAGCCCGCCCGCGCCCGCGCCGCGGGTCATCCGGCCCTGCGCCTGCGCGCCGAGGCCGCTCTTGATCATTTCTCCGAGTATCGCTTCAAGGCTCATATGCTCTTCCTCCCCGGCGCAACTCCGCGCGCGGAGCGAAGATAGCCGGCGATGGGCCCGCTTGCGAGCGCTCCGCGCGTCGGTTGCCGCGCGCGATGCGGCGCGCCATGATGCGGCAAGTCCGACCGGAGCTCCAATGCGTCCCCTGACATTCGCCGGCGGCGCCGTCGACCGCGCCGCCGCCCTGCGCCCGCGCGCAGCCGAGTTGCTCGCCGACCCCGCCGCGCGCGTCCTGCCGCTGTGGCGGGGCAAACCGCTGCTCGAGGACGGCCCCGGTCTGGTTTGGCTTCCGGCGTCCGATCCATTGCTCGCCGGGGCCGGCGAGCCGGCGGTGTTTCTCGGCATGGCCGAGGGCCCGCGATTCGCGCTCGACGTCTCGCATCTCGACGGGCCCGACGGCGCGGGGGCGGGGTTTCTCGACCGCGCCGTGCTGGAGGTGTCGCCGACCCGCCGCTTCGCCGAACTGCGCGGGGCGATGGCCGATCTGCCCGCCGACGACGCCGGCGACGCCGCCACCGCCAAGGGCGTGCTCGACTGGCATCGGACCCATCCGCGCTGCGCCCGCTGCGGCGCGCCGACCGCTCAGGAAGACGGCGGCTGGCGTCGCGGCTGCGCCGCGTGCGGCGCCAAGCACTTCCCGCGCACCGATCCGGTCGTGATCATGCTGGTGCTGCATGGCGAGCGCGTTCTTCTGGGCCGGCAGGCGGCGTGGCCCGAGAAGATGTACTCGCTGCTCGCGGGCTTCATGGAGCCCGGCGAGACCATCGAGGAGGCGGTGCGCCGCGAGACCTTCGAGGAGACCTCGGTTCGCGTCGGCGCGGTCGGCTATGTCTGCTCGCAGCCCTGGCCGTTTCCCGCTTCGCTGATGATCGGCTGCGTCGGAACCGCGCTGAGCGACGTGCTCGCGCCCGACCCCGCCGAGATCGAGGACGCGCTCTGGGCCGACCGCGCGGAGGTCGCCGCTTCGCTGCGCGGCGAGCCCGCCCGCTTCACCGCAGCGCGTCGCGGCGCGGTGGCGCGGGCGCTGCTCGAAGCCTGGGTCGCGGGCGAGATCGCCGCGCCCTGAGGGCGGCGCGGCGCGGGCGCTACGGGGCCGATCCGCCGAACGCCATGATGGCGAGGCGACGCAGGGTCAGCATCCCAAGGGCCAGCGCCGCGAGCGCGACGATCCTGATCCACGGGATCGCCGTCTGGTCGGGTCCCTCGGCGGGCGACACGCCGAGCGCGTTGGGAAACATCGAGAACCAGGTCAGCCGCAGACCGTAATGCGTCAGCACCACCCAGCGCGGTTCGGCCTCGGTCGAGGCGAGGTTGGACGCGGCGGCCGAGAGATTGGCGCTGTCGAACTTGAAATAGGGCGGCCACCCCCAGCCCGTGTCCTCGTTGCGGAACACGGCGGGCCGGCCCGAGGGCGTCACCGCGTTGATGAAGCGCACGTCGCGGGTGCGGGTGACCGAGTCGCCCTGCGCGTTGGTCGTCTCGACATTCATGCGCACCACGTCGGTGTCGAGGATGCGCACGACGCTGTGCGAAGGCGCGCTCCACCACACGAGCGCGGCGAGCGCCAGAAACGCCGCGGCGAACAGCCCCCGACCGACCCAGACCATCGTTCTTCTCCCCCTTTCGCCCCTGCGCCTCTCCCCTAGCGCAAATCGGCGACGGCGTTAAGAAGGGCGGCGAGGAGTCGACGCCACATGATCCCACAGCCGACCGCAGACCCTTCCCGAGACCCTGCCGCGGAGGCGAGGGCGGAAACGCTGATCCGCGGCTATTACGCGGCGTTCAACGCGGGCGACGCTGCGGCGATGCTCGCCCTGCTGGCCGAAGACGTGCGCCACGACGTCAATCAGGGCGCGCGACGGGTCGGCAAAGCGGCCTTCGCGGAGTTTCTCGCCCATATGGCGCGCTGCTACGCCGAGCGGCTGGAGGACGTCGTCGTCATGGCCTCGGCGGACGGCGCGCAGGGGGCGGCGACCTTCACCGTCCACGGGACCTATCTCGCGACCGACGAGGGCCTGCCGGAGGCGCGCGGGCAGCGATACGTCCTGCCGGCGGGGGCGTTCTTCGAGATCGCCGAGGGGCGGATCGCGCGGGTGGCGACCTGCTACAACCTGCCCGACTGGATCGCGCAGGTCTCCGCGTGAGCGTCCGCCAGCCGACCGCGGCCCCTCGCGCCGCGCTCCGCCTCGCCCCGTTGACCGAGGCGGCGCTGCTGGACGCGCTGCCCGCCCTCGCGCGCCTGCGCATCTCGGTCTTCGCGGACTGGCCGTATCTCTACGAGGGCGATCCGGACTACGAGGCGCGCTACCTGCGCGCCTACGCCCACAGCGCCGACGCGCTGGTGGTCGGGGCCTACGACGGCGACCGCCTCGTCGGCGCCGCGACCGCCGCGCCGATGGAGGATCACGCGGCCGAGTTCGGGCAGGCGCTCGCGGCGGCGGGGCTGGCGCCGGGCGAGACGCTCTATTTCGGCGAATCGGTGCTCGACCCCGCGTATCGGGGCCTTGGGGTGGGGCGCGCCTTTTTCGAGGCGCGGGAGGCGCACGCCCGCGCGCTGGGCCGACGCTGGTGCGCCTTCTGCGCCGTGCTGCGCGACCCCGACGACCCCCGCCGCCCGCCGCATCACCGCCCGCTCGACGCCTTCTGGACCCGGCGCGGCTACGCCAAGACCGCGGGCGCCGAGGCCCGCTTCCGCTGGCGAGAGATCGGAGCCGCGGAGGAGACCGAGCACCGCATGGCGCTGTGGCTGCGCGAGACGCCGGCGGGGTGAGGGGGGCGTCATTCGTCGGGTTCCGGGTCGGCCCAGACCATTGCCTCCCGATCCATCGCGCGCGCGACGATTCGACGCGCGACCTCCTCCCGCGAGAGCGTCGCAGCGACGACCGGGCGACCCCGGCGGGGCGGCGCATCGGCCACGTCGAAGAAGCGGGCGACGCCGCGGGCAGGGCCTGCGGTCTCGGGGGCGTCGACGTACAGCCCGACGAACCCCCGGTCGCAGCGCGCCGCATGGCCCGCGAGCGCGGCGTCGAGCCGGCCGGTGCGTTCGCGCAGCTTTCGCACGGCATGGCCGAAGGACGCCACCGCGGCTTCGGTCTTGTCGCAGGCGGCGGCCAGCGGCAGCAGAAGGACGCCGGCCATGAAGGCGTGCGGCAGATGCTCGTGGACCACGCGCACCTCGTCGCCCAGTTCGTAGAGCCGGCCCGTCAGGTTCTTGTCGAGAATTGCCCGAACGGGCGTCGCGGAAGTTCAGTCCCTTGAGGGACACGCCGATCTCAAGCCCAAGCATCGGGTCGGCGACCGTGACGTCGATGCGCTTCTCCGTCCCGGAACCGAGCGGGGTGAGAGGCTCGGTCCCGCTGGCGAGATCGACGGGGCGAATCGTCTTTTCGCCGCAGCTCGGGAAGCCGCAGCGCTTCGGCGAAGGCGACGGCGCAGCCATTGGCGAAACGCTCGCTTCAGCGGCGCTTGGCGTTCTGGTCGGCGGTCGCGGGCGGTTTCTCGCCGGCGTGGTCGAGAGCGGCGATGATCGCCGGATCGGCCTCGAGATCGCGCCAGCGCGGCGTGTCCGGCATCGCGGCGCCGGCTATTCCGCGGCCATCCGAGTCGGCGCCTCCATGCGCGCGAGGTGGCCGCGCAGGGCGTCGAGAAAACCGGGGGCGAAGCGCAGCGTGCTGCGCTCGGTCCGCGCGAGAAAGCCCCGGGTGGCGCGCGCGGAGAGCGGCGCGCCGGGATGACGCAGGAACGCATGCAGCGGTTCGCGCGCGCGCCGTTCGGGAAACGGCCCGATCTCGACGGCGACCCGCGCGCCGGCGCCGCCCCGCGCCGCGCGCGGCCAGCCGGTCTCGCCAAAGGCCGCGCGGTCGCGCCCGGCCTCGTAGCGACCCGGTCGGGCGATCCGGGCGCCGAGCCACTCCGCTGCCGGGACGGTGACGGCGTTGCCGACCAGCGCCCAGCGCGCCGACGGTCGCGCGACGCGCTCGGCGGGCGCCGTCCAGTCCTCGGGAAAGCCCTGCAACCGCTCGGCGTCGCGGATGTCGGGCTTGATCACCGACCCGTCTGGCATCAGCACGGCGGGCGGCGAGGGAATGCCGATGGTCGAGCCGTTCTTCAGCGTCGGCACTGCGTCGGGCGCCCAGCCCAGCCCGCGCACGCCTTCAGTCCAGTAAAAGCCGTGAGCGCGGGCGGCGAGGTTCGCAGGCGGGGTGTCGGAGACCTGGGCGTCGTCGCAGAGGAGCACGTCGGCCGGCTCGATGTCGCAGCGCGACGCGACGAGATAGACGCGCTCGCGCCGCTGCGGCAGGAAGCCGAGCGAATTGACCACCCGGTAGGCCCAGCGGAACCCCCGCGCCTCCAGCGCAGCGACCAGCGTCGCCATCGCTCGCCCGCGCTCGAGGCTGAGCATGAACGACACGTTCTCGAGGATCACGAGATGCGGCGAGGCCGTGTCGATCAGACGGAAGACATGTCCGACGAGGCTCGACTTGTCCCCGCCGATCCCGCGTGTCAGACCGGCCTGGCTGAGGTCCTGACAGGGGAACCCGGCGGCGACGATCTCCGTATCGCCGGGCAAGGCCGCGAGCGTTGTCACGTCGGCGTGCTTGGGCGCATCGGGAAAGTGCGCGTCGAGCACGGCGCGCGCTGAGGCTGCGATTTCGCAGAGCAGCCCGGCGCAGTGGCCCGACTTTTCAAGTCCCCGTTCGAGTCCCCCGATGCCGGCGAAAAGCCCTGCGACCCGCACGCGCCCCTCCTATGAACAATCGGGGAACAGCATAGCGGAGGCCGGGGCGGTGTCCACCAGATATTGCGGCGACTTCAGTGCCAGCCCGCCCGCAGCGCCGCCTCCAGCGCGCGGGCCTCGCCTTCGACGCTGAGTCGGTCAACCGCCGCCGACGCCGTCATCCAGACCGGCGTATGGTCGTGTTCGAGGGGCGGGCCGAGGCGGCGGACCGGGCGGGCGAGGAAGACATGCTGCACTTTGCGGGCGTGCCACTGCTCCTCGACCAGCCAGCCGTAGCGGGCGAAGGCGCCGAGCCGCCGCGCAAGGCCGATGCGCCAGCCGGTCTCCTCATAGACCTCGCGATGAAGGGCGCGCAGCGGCGTCTCGCCATGGTCGATCCCGCCGCCGGGCAGCAGCAGATCGCCCCGCTGCTCGGCCAGCAAAACCTCGCCGTCGCGCAGCAGCACGCCATAGGCGCCGGGACGGTCGCGATAGCTGATGGCGCGCGAAGGGGGCGGGCCGTGGCGGCGCATGGGCGTCTCCTGATGCGGACACGCCCATATCGCAGCGCCGCCGGGCGCCCCGCAAGCCCGGGATCCCGCAAGCCCGGGATCAGGCGGCGCGCGCGCCTCGCGCGTCCGCTTCGGTGCGGAAGGCGGCTGCGAGCTGGGCGAGCTGGGCGACGCCGGCGCTCAGCTCGCGCGCGGCGCGCGCCGACTCTTCGGCCATCGCGGCGTTCTGCTGGGTCATCACGTCCATGTTCGAGACGGCCTGGTTGATCTCTTCGACCCCGCCGGCCTGCTCGCGCCCTGCCGTCGACAGGTCCGCGATCATGCCCGACAGCCGCGCCACCCCCGCCGTGATCGCGCCGAGCGCCCGCCCGGTCTCGCGCACCATCTTAACCCCTTCGGAGACGTGGCCCGCGCTCTCGCCGATCAGCCCGGCGATGTCGCGCGCCGATTCCGAAGCGCGCTGCGCCAGCGTGCGGACCTCGAAGGCGACCACCGCGAAGCCGCGCCCGGCTTCGCCCGCGCGGGCCGCCTCGACGGCGGCGTTGAGCGCGAGAAGATTGGTCTGGAAGGCGATCGACTCGATCACCGCGACGATTTCGGAGATGCGCGCGGAGCTGGCCTCGATCCGCGCCACGGCGGCGACGGCGCTCTCGGCGGCGCGCTCGCCGTCGCCGGCGGCGCCGGTCGCCTCAGCCGCCACCCCTTCGGCCTCCTGAAGGGCCTCGGCGTTGCTGCGGACATTGGCCGACATCTGCTCGGTCGTAGCCGCCGTCTGCTCCAGTGAAGCCGCCTGCGATTCGGTGCGCGCCGACAGGTCGCCCGCGCCGGCCTCGATGCGCGCGGCCCGCTCGGCGGAGGCCTCGGCGGCGGCGCGGATTTCGGCAACCAGCCGCGACAGGCTTCCGGCGGTGGCGTTGGCGCTGTCGCGCAGCGTGGCGAAGGCCCCGCCGCGAGTTCCGCTCATGCGCGCCGTCAGATCGGCCGCGGCGAGCGCCTGGAGCATCTCCACCGTCTCGCGCAGCCCGTCGTCGACCGTCGCGAGCAGCCGGTTCACGCCTTCGGCGAGATGAGCGAGGTCCGCCTCGGCGGTCTCGGTCGAGACGCGGGCGGAGAAGTCGCCCTCCACGGCCTTGGCCACAGCCGCGCCGAGCGAGCCCTTCAGCGCCTCCATCGCGTCGGCGCGCAGCATGGCGGCGGCGTGGCGCTCGGCTTCCTGCGCCTCCATCTCGGCCTTGGCGCGCCCGTTGTCGCGGAAGACGCGCAGCGCGCGCGCCACTTCGCCGAACTCGTTGGCGCCTTCGGGCGGCAGGGCGGTCTCGAAGTCGCCCGTCGCCATCGCCCGCATGGGCGCGATGACGCCGGCGAAGGCGCGGCGCACCATCCAGATGGTCGCGCCGGACAGGAGCGTCGAGGCGAGCAACGCGGTCGCCGCCAGCGCCGCGACGCGCGCGGCATAGGCTTGCGCTGCCTCCTCCTTGGCGGCCATCCGGTCGAGCAGGTCGAAGCCGAGCGTGTCCTCGACGTTCTTCAGCTCGACGATCTTGTCGCTGATCATCTCGAACCAGTCGGCGACGTCCACGTCCGAGATGTCGCCATCGAGCCCGCGCTCGACGGCGGCGGCCCGCATCCGCGCGACTTCCGTCGATGCTTCGCCGTCGAGGACTTCTTCGAGATAGGCGGCGTGATCGGGGCTGGCGGAGGCGCGATAGAGCTTCAGAAAGGTGTCCTGCTCGGCGATCAGGCCGATGAAGCGGTCGCGCGTGGCGACGTCGAAGCGGCCCTGCGCGAAGCCGTGCGCGCCGGTCGCGCGTTCGAGGCCGACGCGCTCCTTTGCCTCAAGCAGATGCGCGTAGACCGCCATGTCGCCGGCGATCTCGGGATCGGGGCTGAGATGGGCGAGTTCGGTCAGCGCGCCGATCAGCTGCGCGTTGGCGGCTGTGTAGGCGCCGACGGCGGCGACGCGGTCGACGCTCAGCGCATCCACCTGCGCGCGCACCGTGTCGATGCGGTCGATCACGGCGGCGAGCTCGGCGAGGCGGGCGGCGAAAGCCGGGTCCGCCTCTGCGTCGAACAGCGCGATCTGCTCGGCGAGGGAGGCGCGCTCGGCGTCGGTGACCTCGCGCTGGTCGGCGAGCTCCTCGGCGAATTGCGCGCCCGCGGAGCCGACGAAGACCGAGGTCGCGCCGCGCTCGCGCTGGAACTCGTGCACGACATAGCTGAGCTCCGTCGCCATCTCGATGCGCCGCGCCAGCTGCGCCACCTCGGCGGCGCGGTCGCGTTCGCGCAGCGCCAGATCGGCGGCGAACCAGAGCGCGGCGGCGCTGGGCAGCAGGCCGACGAGCAGCATCGCCCAGGTGATCTTGAGATTGCGCAGGAAACGCATCGGACGGCCCTCCCGGGCGAACAATCGGCGTGCAGGCCGCGCGAGCCTAGGAGCGCGGGATGAACGCGGGATTGACGGGCGCGCCCCCGCCGCTAATCCTCGGGGCCGATCCAGCGGGAGGGCGGGCGATGGCGCCGATGTTCAGCGGCGGCGCAGGCGGCTCGGAGGGGCGCGCGGCCGCTCCGAGCGCGCAAGGCGCGCCGGGAGACGACGCGGTGCTGCCGTTCCAGCTCGACCGCGCCGACATTCGGGGCCGGGTCGCGCGGCTCGACGCGACGCTCGGCGCGATCCTGCGCCAGCACGCCTATCCGCCCGCGATCTGCGCGCTGACCGCCGAGGCCGCGTTGCTGACCGCGCTGATCGGCCAGACCATGAAGCTGCGCTGGCGGCTGTCGCTGCAGGTGCGCGGCTCGGGCGCGGTGCGGTTGATTGCGACCGATTACTACGCACCCGAGCGCGACGGCGAGCCGGCGCGGCTGCGCGCCTACGCCGGTTTCGACGCCGACCGGCTCGACGCCGGCGCGACGCCGTTCGCCCAGCTCGGCGACGGCGTGTTCGCGCTCACGGTCGATCAGGGGCCGGGGATGCGGCCCTATCAGGGGATGACGCCGCTGTCGGGGGCGGCCTTGTCGGACTGCGCGGCGACCTATTTCGCGCAGTCCGAGCAGATCGCCACACGCTTCGAGATCGTCGCGGCGATGTCGGCGGCGCCGGGGCAGGCGGCGGAATGGCGCGGCGGCGGGGTGATGCTGCAACACCTGCCCAAGGCCTCGCCCCACGCCGCCCCGCCCGAGCCGACTGCCAACGACGGGCTGATGCGCGCCGAGGACGTCGCCGCGATGTCGGACGATCCCGACGCCTGGCGGCGCGTCGGCCTGCTTCTCGACACCGTCGAGCCGCACGAACTGCTCGGCCCGCTGGTGGCGCCGGAGCGGCTGCTGCTGCGACTGTTTCACGAGGAGACGCCGCGCGTCTGGCCGGCCCAGCCGGTGCGCTTCGGCTGCACCTGCTCGCGAGCGCGGGTCGAGGCGGCGATGGCGCAGTATTCGGCGCGCGACATCGCGACGATGACCAACGCCGAAGGCGAGCTCACCGCCGACTGCCAGTTTTGCGGCGCGCATTACGTCTTCGACCCGGCGGAGCTCGGCTTCGAGGCGGCGGGGTCTTCGGAAGCGCCGACGCAGCGCCGCAAGAACTGAGACGCGGGGATCGCGAGAAGCGGCGCAGACGCCAGACGCCGCGCGACGAGGGGGAGAGACGCGGTGTTTCTGAGCGACAAGCTGATGCGGCGCGCCGCCGAGCGCCGGCCCGTGGGGGTCTGCCTGATCGGGGCGGGCAAGTTCGGCGCGATGTTTCTGGCGCAGGTTCCGACCATTCCCGGCCTCGTGGTGCGCTCGATCGCGGATCTGCGGCCGGATGCGGCGCGCGCGACCTGCCGCAATGTCGGCTGGAGCGCGGGCCGCATCGAAGCGGTCGAGATCGGCGACGACGTCGAGGCCGCGATCGCCGCTCCGGGCGTCGAAGTGGTGGTCGAGGCGACCGGCCATCCCCGCGCGGGCGTCGCGCATGCGCGCATGGCCTTCGCGAAGGGCCGCCATGTCGTGATGGTCAATGTCGAGGCCGACGCGCTGGTTGGGCCGGCGCTCGCGCGCGAGGCGGAGGCCGCGGGGGTCGCCGTCTCGATGGCCTATGGCGACCAGCCGGCGCTGATCGCGGAGATGGTGGACTGGGCGCGCTGCTCGGGCTTCGGGGTGGTCGCGGCGGGGAAGGGGACGAAGCACCAGCCCCACTACCACGCCTCCACCCCCGAGACGGTCTGGGGTCATTACGGCCTTACCCCGGAGGAGGCGCGCAAGGCCGGGATGAACCCCAAGATGTTCAACAGCTTTCTCGACGGCACCAAGTCGGCCATCGAGATGGCGGCGCTCGCCAACGCCTGCGATCTGGACTGCCCCGAGGATGGGCTCGGCTTCCCTCCCTGCGGCGAGGCCGATCTGGCGCGCGCGCTGCGCCCGGCGCGGACCGGCCCGGCGCCGGGGCGGCGGGGGCGGGTCGAGGTGGTGTCGTCGCTCGACGCGGACGGCCAGCCGGTGCCCCGCGACCTGCGCTGGGGCGTGTTCGTCGTGGTCGAGGCGTTGTCGAACTACGCGTCGGCCTGCTTCGCGCAATACGGCGTTCCGACCGATCCGTCGGGCCGTTTCGCTGCGCTCTGGCGGCCCTTCCACATGATCGGGCTCGAGCTTGCGCCCTCGATCCTGTCCTGCGCGCTCGACGGCCGGCCCACGGGGACGGCGCGGGCGTGGCGGGGCGACGTGGCGGCGATCGCCAAGCGCGACCTTGCGGCGGGCGAGACGCTCGACGGCGAAGGCGGCTTCACGGTCTGGGGCAAGTTGGCGACGGCTCAGCGGTCGGCGCGAGAGGGGCTGTGCCCGATCGGGCTGGCGCAGGACGTGACGCTCGTCCGCCCGGTCGCGGCGGGCCAGCCGGTGCGCCTCGCCGACATCGCGCTCGACCCCGCCGATCCGCTGCTGGCGATGCGCGCCGGGATGACGCCCGCCAGTTGAAGCTGTAGGCTGACGCAACCGAGGCACGGGAGGCGCGCGATGAAAGTCGACGGCAGGCATTACCGCCCGATCTGGGAGGAAGGCGGCGAGGTCCGCATCATCGACCAGACGAAGCTTCCCTTCGCCTTCGAGACCTGCGCGCTGCGCTCGGAGGCGGAGGCCGTGCGGGCGATCTCGGAGATGCTGGTGCGCGGCGCCCCGCTGATCGGGGCGACCGCCGCCTACGGCATGGCGCTCTCGATGCGCGAGGACCCATCCGACGCCAATCTCGCCGCCGCCCATGCGCGGCTCTTCGCGAGCCGCCCGACCGCGGTGAACCTGCGCTGGGCCATCGACGACGTCGCCGCCCGGCTGCGGCCCCTTCCGCCCGCGGCCCGCGCCGACGCCGCCTTCGCCCGCGCGCGCGAGATCGCCGACGAGGATGTCGAGCTCTGCCGGATGATCGGCGTGCACGGCCTGCCGCTGATCGAGGCGGTGGCGACGCGCAAGGGGCGGGTGAACGTGCTCACCCATTGCAACGCGGGGTGGCTGGCGACCTGCGACTGGGGGACCGCCACGAGCCCGATCTATCAGGCGCATGACAAGGGGATCGAAGTGCATGTCTGGGTCGACGAGACCCGTCCGCGCAATCAGGGGGCCTTCCTGACGGCGTGGGAGCTCGGCAAGCACGGCGTGCCGCATACGGTGATCGTGGACAACGCGGGCGGCCATCTGATGCAGCGCGGGCATGTGGACCTCTGCTTCGTCGGAACCGACCGCACGACGCGCACGGGCGACGTGTGCAACAAGATCGGGACCTATCTCAAGGCGTTGGCGGCCAAGGACAACGGCGTGCCCTTCTATGTGTGCCTGCCCTCGCCGACCATCGACTGGACGGTGCGCGACGGCGTCGCCTCGATCCCCATCGAGGAGCGCCGCCCAGAAGAGGTGACCGAGATACCCGGCCTCACCGCGCAGGGGCCGGCGCAGGTGCGGGTGGCTGCGCCCGGCTCGCCGGCGGCCAATCCGGCCTTCGACGTGACGCCGGCGCGGCTTGTGAGCGGCCTCGTCACCGAACGCGGGATCGCGGCGGCGACCGAGGCGGGGTTGCTGGGCCTGTTCCCGGAGCGCGCGGCGGCCTGACGCGCCCGCTTCCGCCGGGGCCGCGCAGTCGCGGACCGGTCTTCACCGGTTCTTCACCGGCCCCGTGATCAGCATCGACGCAGGGGTTTCGCGTTCGACCGAGGCGTTCGATGACGGAGACGGCCGCAGGCTGGCTGGCGGCGTCATGGCGGTTCTTCACCGTGACGCATGACCCGATCTTCGTGATCGGGGCGGTGGTCGTCTGTCTGGCGGCCTTCGGCGTCGGCTTCCGCAGCCTGCTGGTCTGGCGCGACGATCCGTCCGAGCGCCGCACCTTCTGGCTGCTGCTGGGGCTGTCCGCATTCGGCGCCGGCGTCTGGTCGACGCATTTCTTCGCGATGCTCGGCTGGCGGCCCGATCTCGCGCTCGGCTTCGACGCGCAGTCGACGATGCTGAGCGCCGTGATCGCGCTGGCCGGGGTCGGGCCGGCCCTCTTCTGGGGCGCGTCTCGGCGCTCGGCGCTGGGCGACGCGCTGGGCGGGGCGGGCGCGGCGTTGGCCTCGACTGCGATGCATGTCCTCGCCGTCGAGACGCTCGGCGGTTGCGGGCCAGCGCAGGACCAGGGCGCGATCGCAGCGCTCGCCTTGCTGTGCGCGGTCTTCGCCGCGGCGGCGCTGCGCGCGCTGCGGCGCGGTCGGCGGCGGCGGACGATCACGGCGAGCGGGTTGTTCCTGCTCGGCCTCGCGGCGCTGCATTTCGGCGGTCTCGCGGCGACGACCGTCGGCGCCGGGGGCGCGCTCGGCCCGATGGACCTGCCGCGCGGCGCGGTCCAGCCGGTGATGGTTTTCCTGGCCAACGCGCTGTCGCTCGCCTTCGCCGCCGTGGCCTGGGCGCATGGCCGCGGCGAGGCCGAGATCAGCCGGCTCAGCGCCATCGCCACCCACAGCCACAACGCGGTCCTGCTGCTCGATCCCGGCGGGCGCGTCACGTGGGTCAATCCCGCCCTCAGCGGCCATACCGGGCTGACGCTGCGCGATCTGGAGGGCAAACGCCCTTGCGAGGCGCTCCGCGCGGACGGGGCGGACCCGGAGGCCTGCGCGGGGCTCGCCGCGGCGATCGACGCCCAGCGCAACTGGGAGACCGAAGTCGAGTTCCGCACGCGGCGCGGCGAGCCCTACTGGGCGCAGGCTTCGGTTCTGCCGGTGCGCGACTACGCCGGCGCCGTGCGCGCGCAGGTTCTGGTGCTCAACGACGTCACCGACATCAAGGCGCGCGAAGCCGAGCTCGAAGCCGCCCGCGACCGCGCTGAAGCCGCGAGCCGGGCGAAATCCGAGTTCATTTCGGTCATGAGCCACGAATTGCGCACGCCGCTTAACGGCGTTCTGGGGATGGCGGGGCTGCTCGCCGCGTCGCCGCTCGACGATCGCCAGCGGGCGCAGCTCGGCCAGGTCCGCGCCTCGGGCGAAGCGCTGCTGCGGGTGCTGAGCGACATCCTCGAATTCGCCGCGGACGGCGGCGACGCTGCGCCGCGCGCGACGTTCTCGCCGGCGGCGCTGCTCGACGATCTCGGCCAGATCGTGGAGGGCGACGCGGCGGCCAAGGGGCTGACCTTCTCAACCCGGCTCGGGGCCGATCTGCCGGCGCTGGCGCAGGGCGACGCGGAGACGCTGGGGCGGGCGTTGCTGCGGCTCGCCGACAATGCGGTGAAGTTCACCGAGCGCGGCGGCGTCGAGATGGCGATGCGCCGCGACCCGCGCGACCCCACCGCGCTCGTGTGCGAGGTGCGCGACACCGGGCCGGGCTTTCCCGAAGGCGCAACTGCGCGGCTCTTCGACGGCTTCGCCCAAGGCGATTCTTCGGCGACGCGCCGCGGCGGCGGGCTCGGGCTGGGGCTGGCCCTGTGCCGGCGGGGGGCGCAGCGCATGGGCGGGCGCGTCGAGGCCGAAACGCTCGCGGGCGGCGGCGCCTGCGTGCGGATCGCGCTGCCGGGGGCGCTCGCCATGGCCGCGGACGCGCCAGCGCCGGAGGTCCCGGACTTCGCCCTGACCGGCTGACTGACCGGCGGGCCGGGCGCTCGGGCGCCTAAGTCACCGCCACAGTCGGTCGCCCTCGGCCTCCATTCCGGCGTAGAGATGCGCCACCTGCGCGCCGTAGCCGTTGAAGAGTTGCGTGGGAACGCGCTCGCCGGTTCCGAGAACCTCCTCTGTCGCCTGGCTCCAGCGGGGATGGGCGATTTCTGGGTTCACATTGGCCCAAAACCCGTATTCGGCGGCCTGAAGCTCTTCCCAGAAGCTGACCGGACGCTCCTCGACGAAGCTGATGCGGGTGACGGATTTGATCGATTTGAAGCCGTATTTCCACGGCAGGTGCAGCCGGATCGGCGCGCCGAACTGCTTGTGCAGGACGCGCCCATAAGCGCCGACCACCATGAAGGACAGCGGATTGGCGGCCTCCTCGATGGTCAGCCCTTCGACATAGGGCCACGGATACCAGAACTGGCGCTGGCCCCGCGCCGTGGAGGGGTCGAGAAACGTCTCCATCCGCAGATACTTCGCCGAGGAGAGCGGCTTCGCCTCGGCGACGAGGGCGGACAGTTCGAAACCGATCCACGGCACGACCATCGACCACGCCTCGACGCAGCGGTGTCGCAGGACGCGCTCCTCCAGCGGGACGGCGGTCAGCAGGTCATCGACGGCGATCTTGCGCTCTTGCTCGACGAGGCCGTCGAGCGTGATCGTCCAGCCCTCGGTCTTCAGCGCCTGCGCAGCGTCGTAGACCTGCTTGTGGCTGCCGAACTCGTAGAAATTGTTGTAGCGCGCGTTGATCTCCTCCGGGGTGACGGGACGGCCCGCATCGGCGAAGGCGTCGCCGCGCGGGGCGGGGTGGGGGAAGTCGGGCGGGGTCGGGCCCATCGCGCGAGCAGGCGCTGCCGCCAGCGCCGCCGCGCCGAAGCCCATGCCGGCGAGGATCGCGCGGCGGTCCAGCCAGACGCTCTCGGGGGTGGCTGCGCTCTCGGGCAATGCCCAGTCGGGGCGGCGGATCACATGCATCGGTCTCTCCCTGCCGGTCTGGCGTCTAACGTAGGGCCGCAGCTCTTCGTTACAGGGGCGCGGGGCGAAATTCAGGCGCGGACCCAGCGCTCCGGCGCGACCCCCATGAGATGCAGCAGCGCGGAGAGGTCGGAATGGTCGAGCCGCGCGTCCGCCGCTTCGGCCAGCGCGGGCTTGGCGCGATAGGCGACGCCGAGGCCCGCCGCCTCGACCATCGCCAGATCGTTGGCGCCGTCGCCGATGGCGACTGCCTGCGCCGGCGCGATCGCGAGTTCGGCGCAGAGCGCGGCGAGCCGCTCGCGCTTGGCCTCGCGCCCGAGGATCGGCGGGATCACGCGGCCGGTAAGCCGTCCCTCGGCGACTTCGAGCCGGTTCGCCCGGTGCGAGGCGAAGCCGGCGGCGTCCGCGACGCGCTCGGTGAAGAAGGTGAAGCCGCCCGAGACCAGCGCCGTCTCCACGCCGAGCGCGCCGAGCGTTCGCACCAAGGTCGCCGCGCCCGGGCTGAGGCGCACCCGTTCGCGCCAGACCTGCCCGAGCGCCGCCTCCGGCAGGCCCGCCAGCAGGGCGACGCGTTCGGTCAGCGCGCCGTCGAAGTCGAGTTCGCCGCGCATCGCGGCTTCGGTCACGGCGGCGACTTGCGGCTTCACGCCGGCGAAATCGGCGATCTCGTCGATGCATTCCACCGTGATGATCGTGCTGTCCATGTCGGCCAGCAGCAGCCGCTTGTGCCGCCCTTCGACAGGGACGAGGTTCGCGTCGACCGCAGCCTCGGCGAGCGCGGCGCGGGCGGCCTCCAGCCGCGCGCGGTCGGCGTCGAGGGCCTCCGCCTCCGCAGCTTCGGGCGCCAGCCGGCGCCACGCCGCGCAGCCGGCCGCCGCGAAGGCGCGGGCCGCGTCGGCGTCGGAGAGCGGCGCGGGCGCCGTCAGCACCAGCGCGCGAGTCATCGCGAGGTCAGATCGCTTCGGCGCGCGGCGCGGCGGCGGATTCCTCCAACTCCTCGGCCAGCAGGAAGGCCAGCTCGAGCGCCTGGCTGGCGTTCAGCCGCGGGTCGCAGGCGGTGTGGTAGCGGCTGTGCAGGTCGGCCTCGGCGAGATTGTGCATGCCGCCGAGACACTCCGTCACGTTCTGGCCGGTCATCTCGAAATGCACGCCGCCCGGATAGGCGCCCTCGGCCTTGCAGACGGCGAAGAACTCGCGCGTCTCCTGAAGCACGCGGTCGAAGGGGCGGGTCTTGTAGCCGGTGTCGGACTTGATCGTGTTGCCGTGCATCGGGTCGCAGCACCAGAGCACCGTGCGCCCCGACCGCTTCACCGCGCGGATCCAGCCCGGCAGATGCTGCTCGACCTTGCCGGCGCCGACGCGCGCGATCAGCGTCAGGCGGCCCGCCTCGTCATGCGGGTTGAGGCGGTCGATCAGGCGCAGCAGCTCGTCCGGCGCGAGGCTCGGGCCGCATTTCAGGCCGAGCGGATTGAGCACGCCGCGGCAGAACTCGATATGCGCCCCATCGAGCTGGCGGGTGCGGTCGCCGATCCAGATCATGTGGCCCGAGCCCGCCACCCAGCGCCCCGACGTGCTGTCGAGCCGGGCCAGCGCCTGCTCGTATTGCAGCAGCAGCGCCTCGTGGCTGGTGAAGAAGCTCACGCCCTTGAGCGCCGCGGAATTGCCCGGGTTCACGCCGCAGGCGTCGGCGAAATCCAGTGCGGCGGAAATGCGCGCGGCGAGCGCCCCGTAGCGCTCGGCCTCGGGCGACCCCTGCGTGAAGCCGAGATTCCAGCTCGCGACCCGGTGCAGATCGGCGTAGCCGCCCGTTGCGAAGGCGCGCAGCAGGTTCAGCGAGGCGGCCGATTGCAGATAGGCCTGAAGCATCCGTGCCGGATCGGGGATGCGGGCCTGCGGCGTCGGCAAATCCTCGTTGATGATGTCGCCCTTGTAGGAGGGCAGCTCCAGATCGCCGACTTTCTCAGTGGGGGCGGAGCGGGGTTTCGCGAACTGGCCCGCCATGCGGCCCACCTTCACCACCGGCTTCTTGGCGGCGTAGGTGAGGACCACGGCCATCTGAAGGAGAACGCGGAAGGTGTCGCGGATGTTGTCGGCGGTGAATTCCGCGAAGCTCTCGGCGCAGTCGCCGCCCTGAAGCAGAAAGGCGTCGCCCCGCGCGGCGTCGCCGAGCCGGCGCGTCAGGTCCCGCGCCTCGCCCGCGAAGACGAGCGGCGGGTATTTGGCGAGCTTCGCCTCGACGTCGGCGAGCGCGGCGGCGTCGGGATAGTCGGGCAGCTGTTCGGCCTTGCGCGCGCGCCAGCTGTCTTTGGTCCATCCTGCGGTCATGGTCGCCTCGTCGGTCTCTCGGTCTGACGGGGTCTTAGCGGCGCTCGGCGACTTCCGCCAGTCCGCGACCTGTGGCCGCTTGACGCCGCACCGCCGGCGCCCCTTGCTGCGGCGATGCTCGCCGCCACTGCCGAACCGTCCGACGAAGCGGAGCGCCGCGCGCGCCTCGCCGGGCTGTTCGCCGCCGACCCGCGCATCTCGGCGCTGCTCGCCATGCTGCGCGCGCAGGGGCCGCAGGATTGCTGGCTGGTCTCGGGCGCGCTCTATGCGACGCTGTGGAACGCGCTGACGGGGCGCCCCCCCGCGCACGGGATCAAGGATTTCGACATCGCCTATTTCGATCCCGACTTGTCGGAGGCGGCGGAGGCGCGGGAGATCGCGCGCTTCGAGCGCGCCGCCGCGTCGCTGGGGCTGTGCGCGCCAGTCGAGCCGCGCAATCAGGCGCGCGTGCATCTGTGGTATCCGGCGCGCTTCGGCGCGCGCTATCCGAGACTCCGCCGGGCGACCCAGAGCCTGCGTCTCTACGCCTCGCGCTGCCATGCGGTCGCGGCGCGCCTCGGCCCCGACGGCCTTGAGATCGAAGCGCCCTTCGGCCTGTCGGAGCTGTTTGAGATGCGCGTGGTTCCCAACCGCATTCTGCCGAACCGGGCCACGCACGAAGAGAAGGGCGCGCGAATCCTGCGGCGCTGGCCGGAAGCGGTCGTCGAGCCCTGGTGAGGCCGCTCGTCAGCCAAGGGCGCGGCGGCGTTCCGCTGGTCGGGCCGCTGGTCGGGGCGGCGAGATTCGAACTCGCGGCCTTCGGTACCCAAAACCGACGCGCTACCAGGCTGCGCCACGCCCCGACGATCCGTCTCTACACGCTTTCCGCATCGGGGAAAACGGCGGGCGGCGACACAGTCACTCAGTCGGCTGCGCAGGGCCACGCGGCGTCGGGGCCGAAGGCCGGATGGCGCATCCGGGCGCCGATCTCCAGCCCGATCCGCGCGGCGACGCCGCCATTGACCTCGAGAACCGCGCGCGCGGGGCAGCCGGAGGGGCGGGGATCGAGGCTGAAGGGCGTCGCCCCCTCGATCAGCCCGCAGACGCGCCCATCCGGGCCGACGAAGACCATGTCGAGGGGTAGCGGGGTGTTCTTCATCCAGAAGGTCACCGGCTCGACGCGCTCGAACACGAAGAGCATGCCGGCGTCCGCCGCCAGATCGGTGCGGAACATCAGGCCCTGCGCGCGCTCGGCGGGCTCGTCGGCGATTTCGACGGCGAAGGCCGCGACTCCCGACCGGGTTTCCACTTCCACGACGCCCGGATCGCAAACCGCCTGCGCCGCCGCGGCGCAGGGCTGGACGACGCACGCCAGCGCTATCCCCGCCGCGACTGCGGCGGCCCGCAGCGCAGGGCGGATCATCGGCCTGCGCGACCCGGCTGCGCGACGCTCTCCGGCTGGGGATGCTGCGCTGCGCTCTCGGTCGCCGCCTCTTCCCATTGGCGGACTTCCGCGGCCATCAGCCCGCGCGGCCCCTGCATGGTGCGCGCCGCGACCGCCTCGCCCGGAGCGAGGTCGGACAGGCCGCTCCGCCGCAGCACCTCCATATGCACGAACACGTCCTTGACGTCGCCGAAGATGTTGATGAAGCCGAAGCCCTTGGCGCGGTCGAACCATTTGACGCGCGCCGGCTGCAACGGGCCGATCGCCTCGGCCGCCTGCGCGAAATCGCTCGGGCGCTCGCCAAGCTGGGCGGGCGGGACCGGCTCGACCTCGAGGATCTCGATCGCCTGCCATCCGCGCTCGAACAGCGCCGCCTGGAGCGTGACGCGCGCGCCCTCCGGCAGGCTCGATCTGCCCGAGGCCCGCACGCAATTCGCATGAGCGAGAATGTCCTGGTCGACCTCGTCGCCGACGATGAAGCCATAGCCCTTCACCGAATCGTACCACTTCACACGGCCGCGCACGACGATCGGTTCGATCTCGCTCGGTTCCTCCACGCACTCTCTCCCCGCCACCCGCACACCTCGACGTTAACAGAGCGTGAAGCCGGGCGCGACACCAAGTTGCATCGCCAGACAGGTAAAAAGCGCGTCCGGTTCTGCGCGATGTCTTCCTCTCGCCCTCTCGTTCGAAGCCTCTTCTCGGTCGCCGCCGCGATTTCGGTCGTCGCGTCGTCGAGCTGCGCCGGAGGCGACGCGCCCAGCCGGACCGGCGGGACCGGCGCGCTGGTCGCGCTGCGCGATCCGCCCGAGCTGATCGCTGCGACACCGGCGCAGACCGCCGCCGTCGCGACGCAGGCGGCGGCGCTGCGCGCGGCTGCGTTCGGCGAAGCGCACGGCCCGGCGGGAGGCGCGCCCGCAGACGCCGCGCTCCGCGCTTCGCGCCGGATCGAGCCGCAGGCCGCTCCGTTTCTCTACGGCGCGGCGCTGGGGCGCCGCTATCTGGAGGCCGCCGCGCCGCGCGCGCTCGCCCGGGGGGCGCCGGACGCGCGATGCCCGGCCGGCGCCGTAGGCGTCGCGCAGGCGCCGGAGGATCACGCCCTCGCGGCGCGCGCCGCGTTGGAGGCCTGTCACGACCAACTGCGCGCAGTCGGAGCCCCGCCCGAATGCGGCTGCGCGCTGCTCGCCATCGGCGACGCGCTCACGGCGCGACTCGACGCCTTCGCTTTCGCGCCGGGGGTCGGCGCGCGGCTGATAGGCGCCGCCGGGCTCGGCGGGCGCCCGCTGGTCGCCGCCGAGCGCGGGGTCGAGGGCGAGCCGGATCTGCGCGAGGTCGTCTTCCGCGACGCCGGCGGAGCAGTCGCCACCGCGCGGCTCGCCGAGGACGGGACCGCGCAGCTCGCGCTCGCTACCGGCGAGACTTTCGCCGGCAGGCGCGAGCCGCGGGGCTGGCGGCGCGGGCGTCTGGTCGAGCGGCTCCTTCTGACCGGCGAGGACGGGGACCGGCTGATCGCGCTGATCGGCTTCGAGCCCGCCGACATCGCCGCGGAGGGCGCGGCGCTGGGGCTCTGGAGCGCGCCCTGATCAGGGTCTCAGATAGGTCCAGCCCTCTTTCTGCAGCTCGATCAGCCGCACGGCGCCCGAGGGCGTGACCGCGACTTCGTCGAGCAGGGGCACGTCCTTGTCCTCCTTGCGCTCCATCGACTCCACCGTGTTCAGGCAGGCCGAGAAGGCGATCGAATCGGATTCCATCGCCATCATCTCGATGCGGTCGGCGACCGGGCTCGTGTCCTTGCGGAACATGTGGAGCCCGGGTCCGTAGGCGACGATCTCGATCTGAACTTCCTCGCCCTTGTCGGCGTAATATTTCTGGATGTTGGCGGCGTTGTTCAGCGCCATCACCATCGTCTGGATGTCCTGCTCGTCGACATGGATTGCGACTTTCATCGCGGGCTCCGCGGAGGCGGCCCCGGCTGCGAGGGCCATCGCGAGGCCGAATGCGAGTGTCGTGGTTTTCATGTTCTCCTCCCCGTCGGGCCCGTCGCCCATCCGCGCTTCGAGCGTGCTTAGGGAAATGTTACCGCGGCGCGCACGGCGCGCAAGCCGCTCGGGCTGCGGCCTCCGTCTTGCGCCGCAGCAGAGATTGCGCATGATCAGGCGCTGCATTTGATCGAGGGGCCTCATGAGTCTGCGCCAGCCCTACCTTCTGTTCCTTGGCGACGCCCCGGACATGCTCGCGGCCAAGGTGGCGCTGGGGGTCAAGCAATGGCGCCCGGAGGCCTGTCTGGGCCAGCTGTCCATGCCGGGATGCAAGGCCGATCTCGGGCTCGCCGAGATGAGCGTCGGCTATGCGGTCTCGGCGGGGGCGCGCACGCTGCTGGTCGGCGTCGCCAATCGCGGCGGCGTGGTCGCGCCGTCCTGGGTCGCCGTCCTCAAGGCGGCGCTGGAGGCGGGGCTCGACCTCGCGGCGGGGTTGCATCAGCGTCTGTCGGACATCCCCGAACTGGCCGAGACGGCGCGCGCGCGCGGTCGCGCCATCCACGACGTGCGCAGCCCCGAGCGTCCCTATCCGGTCGGCGACGGGCGCAAGCGCAGCGGCAAGCGGCTGCTGCCGGTGGGCACCGACTGCTCCTGCGGCAAAATGTACACGGCGCTGGCGCTGGAGGCGGCGCTGCGCGCGCGGGGGCGCCCGGCGACTTTCCGGGCGACCGGGCAGACCGGCATCCTGATCACCGGCGAGGGCGTTCCCCTCGACGCGGTGGTGGCCGACTTCATCTCGGGCGCCGTCGAGACGGTCAGCCCCGACGCGCCCGAGGATCACTGGGATCTGATCGAAGGGCAGGGCTCGCTGCTGCACCCGTCCTTCGCGGGCGTGACGCTGGGTCTGATCCACGGCGCGCAGCCCGACGCGCTGGTGATCTGCCACGAGCCGACCCGCACGCATCTGCGGGGGCTGCCGCACTATCCGATCCCCAGCCTCGAGACCGTGATGGAGCAGTGTCTGACGGCGGCGCGGCTGACAAATCCGAAGGCGCGCTTCGCAGGCGCCTCGATCAACACCCATGCGCTCGACGACGCGGCGGCCGCTGCCTGTCTCGCGGAGATCGAGGCGCGGCTTGGCCTGCCGGCGGTGGACCCGGTGCGCACGGGCGTGGAGCGGATCGCGGAGGCGCTGGAATGAGGCTCGACACGGCGGAGGCGACGCTCGATGTCGCGCATGAGAGCTTCCCGGTCGACGGGTCCTTCACCATCTCGCGCGGCGCGCGGAAGACGGCGGAAGTGGTGGTCGCGACGCTGCGGCGGGGCGGACATGTGGGGCGGGGCGAATGCGTGCCCTATGCGCGCTACGGGGAGACCATCGAGGGCGTGATGGAGGCGCTGCGCGGCATGGCGGGCGCGGTTGCCGACGGGCTCGACCGCGAAGCGCTGCAGAGCGCGATGCCGCCGGGCGCCGCGCGCAACGCGCTCGACTGCGCGCTCTGGGACCTCGAGGCAAAACGCGCGGGCAAGCGCGTCTGGGAGATCGCGCGGCGCGACCCGCCGGCCCCGGTGCCGACCGCCTTCACCATCTCGCTCGGCCCGCCCGAGCAGATGCGGCGCAAGGCGGCGCGGAACGCCTTTCGCGGCCTTCTGAAGATCAAGCTGGGCGGCGAGGGCGATCTGGCGCGGATCCGGGCGGTGCGCGAGGGCGCGCCCTATGCGCCGATCGTGGTCGACGCCAACGAGGGCTGGACGCCCGACACTTACGCCGAACTCGCGCCGGAGCTGGTCGCGCTCGGCGTGCTGATGGTCGAGCAGCCATTCCCCGCCGGAGCCGACGAGGCGCTCGCGACGCTGGAGCGGCCCCTGCCGGTCTGCGCCGACGAGAGCGCGCATGATTGCGCCTCGCTCGAGGGGCTTCGCGGCAAATACGACATGGTCAACGTCAAGCTCGACAAGACCGGCGGGCTGACCGAGGCGCTGAAGCTGCGCGACGCGGCGGAGGCGGCGGGGTTCGGCCTGATGGTCGGCTGCATGCTGTGCAGCTCGCTGTCGATCGCGCCGGCGCTGATCGTCGCGCAGGGCGCGGCGGTGGTCGATCTCGACGGCCCGCTGCTGCTGGCGCGCGACCGCGAGCCGGGGCTGCTCTATGACGAGGCGGGCGCGCATCCGCCGTCGCCCGAGCTCTGGGGGTGAGATGAGCCGCATCGTCTATGTCAACGGCGAGTTCCTGCCGGAGGAGGAGGCGCGCGTCTCGATCTTCGACCGCGGCTTCCTGTTCGCCGACGCGATCTACGAAGTGACGCCGGTTCTCGACGGGCGTCTGCTCGAGAACGAGGGCCATATGGCGCGGCTCGAGCGTTCGCTGCGCGAACTGGCGATGCCGGCGCCGATGCCGGTCTCGGAGATCGCGGCGCTGATGGAGGAGCTCGTGCGCCGCAACGATCTGCGGGAGGGTTCGGTCTATCTGCAGGTGACGCGGGGCGCCGCCGACCGCGATTTCCTCTACCCGGAAGGCGCGACGCCGACGCTGGTGATGTTCACGCAGGCGCGCGACGTGCGCGAGACGCGGGCCTCGCGCGTCGGCCTGCGCGTGGTCTCGGCGCCCGACCTGCGCTGGGGGCGGCGCGACATCAAGACCGTGCAGCTTCTGGCGGCGTCGATGGCCAAGCAGGCGGCGCATGACGCAGGGGCGGACGACGCGTGGCTCGTGCAGGATGGCTTCGTCACCGAGGGCAGCTCCAACAACGCCTATATCGTCACGCGCGACGGGACGATCGTGACGCGGCAGCTGTCGAATGACATCCTTCACGGGGTGACGCGCGCTTCGGTCCTGAAACTCGCCTCCGAGGCGCAGCTTCGGGTCGAGGAGCGGCCCTTCACCATCGCCGAAGCGCAGGACGCGGCGGAGGCGTTCATGACGTCGGCTTCGGCCTTCGTGACGCCGGTGGTCGAAATCGACGGTGTGAAGCTTGGCGACGGCGCGCCGGGGCAGGTTGCGCGGCGGCTGCGCGAGATCTATCTCGATTCGCTCGCGGAGGCGGGCTGAGAGGTCGACTCGCTGGACGGAGCCCGCGCGCCGCTGCACAGTTGCGCGCGACTATGATCGACGCTTCGTTCACCATCGCGGCCCTATCTGGGCCGGCGCATCCCGCGCCAAGCCTGAAGGACTTCAAGCCGCATGGATGACCTCGCCGCTCCGCAGCAGCGTCACGCGCCGACGCCGGGTCGGCATGACGAGATGCTGGGCGCGGACGGCGCGCCGCGCCCGCATTGGCGCGCCTTCGCAGCCGCTTGGACCCGCGCGGCTCCGCATGAGCGCGCGCAGGCGGCGGCGGAGTCGCGGCGGCTGCTCGACGAATCCGGTCTGTCCTACAACGCCCATGCCGACGGCGCGTCGGCGCGCGGGGCCGAGCGTTTCGACCCGACGCCGCTCATTATCTCGGCGCAGGACTGGCGGACGCTCGAAGCGGGCGTGATCCAGCGCGCCCGGATGATCGAGGCGGCGCTGCGCGACCTTTATGGCGCGCGCACGCTGATCGCGACGGGCGCTCTGCCGCCTTCGGTCGCCTTCGGGTCGCGCGAATTCCTGCGCGAGGCGGCGCGCTGGGAGCGGCCGCCGCGCCGGCGGCTGATCCGCTACGCCGTCGATGTGGCGCGCGCGCCGGACGGACGCTGGGTCTTGCTCGACGATCACGCCGACCGCCCCGACGGCTCGGGTCGGGCGCTCGCCAACCGCATCGCGCTGGCGCAGGCGACGCCGGAGCTGTTCGCCGAGACCGGGGTGCGCCGGCTCGGCGCGCATTTCGCGTTGCTTCAGGAGACGCTTGAGGAGGAGACCGGCGCCGAGGGCCGCATCGCGCTGCTGACTCCCGGACCCGGCGATCCGAGCTATTTCTCGCACGCCTATCTGGCGCGCTATCTGGGGATCACGCTGGTCGAGCCGGGCGATCTCGCCGCGCGCGACGGCGAGGCGCATGTCAAGACGCTGGAGGGGCTTCGGCGGGTCGACGTGCTGCTGCGCGGCGTCGGCTCGCGGCGGATCGACCCGCTCTACGCCCCGGGCGGCGGCGCGCTGGGGGCGCCGGGCATCCTGCGCGCCGCGCGCTTCGGAAAACTGACTTTCGCCAATGCGCTCGGGGCCGGGGTGGCAGACGGACGGGCGCTCGCGCCGTTCAGCGCGCGGCTGATCGGCGATCTGCTCGGCGAGGAGCCGGCGCTCGCGGAAGCGCCGCATCTGTGGCTGGGCGATCCGGCGGCGCGGGCGCAGGTGCTGGAGGAGACGGCGCGCTGGTCGCTCGGCGAAGATCTCGACCGCGCCGACCGCGATGCGCTGGCGCGGCGGCTCGGGCGGGAGGGATGGGCGCATGTCGCGCGCGCGCCGGTGGCGCTGTCGGTCGCGCCGACGCTGCAGGGCGGCGAGCTTGCGTCGGCGCCGATCGCTTTGCGGCTCTTCGCCACCGCCGCGCCCGAGGGTTTCCGGGTGATGCCGGGCGGGGTAGCCGCGATCTCGCCGACTCCGGAGGCGACGCGGCTGTCGCTCGACTGGGTGGTCAAGGACGTCTGGGTGGAAAGCGAGACCGAGCGCAGCTCGCAGCCCGCCGCGACGACGCTGCTGACGCGCCGACAGCGCACCGCCCATCTGCGTCGCACCGGGCGCGAGCTGCTCAGCCGGGTCGCAGACAATCTGTTCTGGCTGGGCCGCAACGCGGAGCGCGCCGAGGCGACCCTGCGCGTTCTCAAGGCGGTGCTGGAGCGGATGATCGACGCGCCGCGCGCCGACCGCGACCCGGCGCTGCTGCACCGGCTGCTGTCGCTGCGGCTGGAGGCGCCGCCCGAGACCTCCTCGCTCGCCGAAGTGCGCGCGCGCATCGCGCTGCTGGCGCTCGACCGCGACGAGCCGAACGGGCTGGGGCAGGCGCTCGACGTGCTCTACTGGAACGCCAGCGCCGCGCGGGCGCATCTGTCGCGCGACGCCTGGCGCGACGTGAGCCGGCTGTGCGGCGATCCGGTCTGGCGGAGCGCGCCGGCGCCGGGCCGCGCGCTCGCGCTGGCCGCGCCGATCGAGGATGCGATCCGCAGCCTCGCCGCCTTCGCCGGGGCGAGCCACGAGAACATGACCCGCAACTACGCCTGGCGTTTTCTCGAACTCGGGCGGCGGATCGAGCGGGCGCAGCAGACCGTGGCGCTGTTCAAGGCGATGGTCGGCCATGCCGGGGCGGACGAGCCCGCTGCGATCTTCGCCATGCTGCATCTGTGCGACAGCTTCTTCGCCTATCGCGCGCGCTATCTGACGACGCCGGAAGCCGTGCCGGCCATCGACCTGCTGATCCTCGACGAGGCCAACCCGCGCAGTCTGGCGTTCCAGCTCGCGCGGATGGAGGAGGTGCTCGACGCCCTGCCGCGCGCGACGCCCTATCGCAACGCCGAGCACCGCATCGCGCTGAAGCTGCTGACCGCCCTGCGCGTGAGCGACGCGGACGCGCTGGGCGCGGTGGAGTTCGCCGATCCCGACCACCCGCGCCCTGCGCTGATCGCGCTGCTGGCCGACGCGGAAATCGGGCTCGCCGACATCTCCGATCTGGTGGCCAAGGCCTATTTCGCCCATGCGGAGCCGGCGCTCACCGAGATCATGACCAGCCGGATCGCGAGGTCCTAGACGTGATCTACTCGGTCCGCCACAGCACCACCTACGCCTATGAGACGCCGGTGACGCTGTCGAGCCACCGCCTGCGGCTGACCCCGCGCGAGACGCCGCGCCAGAAGCTGCGCCGCTTCGCGCTCGAGATCCTGCCGCAGATCGGATCGCTGGTCGCCGAGAAGGACGGCTTCGGCAACAGCGGCCACCTGCTCGAAATCCGCGAGGACCACGCCAAGCTGACCATCGAGGCGCGTTCGGAAGTCGCGCTGCGCGCCGCCGAGCCCGCGCTCGACTTCACCTCGTGGGAGGATGTCGCGACGCGGCTGCGCGCGCCCGCCGGGGCGGAGGCGCTGGAGGCGGCGGAGTTCGCCTTCCCCTCGCGCTTCACCCTCGCCGACGACGCCATCGAGGCCTATGCGCGCGAGAGCTTCTCGCAGGGCCGCCCGCTGCTCGCCGCGGCGCGCGATCTGATGTCGCGCATCCACGCCGATTTCGCCTACGACCCCGAGGCGACGGAAGCGCACACCACGGCGCGCGAGGCCTTCGCGCTGAAGCGCGGCGTCTGTCAGGATTTCGCGCATGTGTTCCTCGCCTGCTGTCGGGCGCTCGGCGCGCCGGCGCGCTATGTGTCTGGCTATCTGCTGACCCGCCCGCCGGAGGGTCGCGAGCGGCTCGTCGGCGCCGACGCCAGCCATGCCTGGGTCGCCGTCTGGGGCCCCGACGACGGCTGGGTCGAGTTCGATCCGACCAACGACCTCTCGCCGAGCCTCGAACACGTCACCTGCGCCTGGGGGCGCGATTACGGCGACGTCGGCCCGGTGACCGGCGTGGTGCTGGGCGGCGGGACCCATCAGCTGACGGTCGCGGTGGACGTGATCCCGGCGGCGGGGCGACCGGAGGCGGGCGGGCGCGACGGTTGACCGTGCGAGCGCGCCATGCAAGCTGCGCGCGGGCCGAAGGACGATGCGGGCGGACGGCGGAGACGGCGTGAGCAGGCAGGGCGACTTCTTCGCGGACGCGCCGCCTTCCTTCGCGCGCCCCGGCGCCGCGCAAGGTCGGATCGCGGTGATCGACGTCGGCTCGAATTCCGTGCGTCTGGTGGTGTTCGACGGGGCGGGGCGGGCGCCGGCCTATTTCTTCAACGAGAAAGTCGCCTGCGGTCTCGGGGCGCGGATCGCGCGCACCGGGGCGCTCGATCCCGAGGGGGTGGCGCGGGCGCTGGAGACGCTGGGCCGCTTCAGCGAACTGGCGCGGCGCATGCACGTCGCCGGGCTCGACGCGGTGGCGACCGCGGCGGTGCGCGAGGCGCGCGACGGAGCCGATTTCTGCGCCGAAGTCCGCCGGCGCACCGGGCTGAGCCTGCGCGTGATCTCGGGCGACGAGGAGGCGCGGCTGTCGGCGCTGGGCGTGCTGGTCGGCGAGCCGAAAGCCGAGGGCGCGATGGCCGACATGGGCGGATCGTCGATGGAGCTCGCGGCGCTGGGCGGCGGCGCGGTCGGCGCGCGGACGACGCTGGCGCTCGGGCCGCAGAGGCTCGACGGGTTGAGCGGGGCGGCGCTCGCCAAGGCGATCGACGGCGAATTGCGTCGCAGCGCGATGGCCTCGTATGTGCGGGGGCGGACGCTGCATCTGGTCGGCGGCGCCTGGCGCGCCTTCGCGCGCATCCAGATGGCGCGGACGGGCCATCCGTTGCATGTGCTGCATGGCCATGCGATCGAGGCGGATGCGGCGGCGGAGGCGGCGGAGTGGGTCGCCGCGCAAAGCCCCGAGGCGCTGCGCGCGCTGTCCGGCGTCTCCGCTGCGCGCGCGACGACGGCGCCGCTGGCGGCGCGGGTTCTGGCGCGGATGCTGGCGGTTCTCGCGCCGGCGCGCCTCGCCATCTCGGCATTCGGGCTGCGCGAGGGGGCCTATTTCGAACAGCTGCCGCCCGAAGTGCGCGACCGCGACCCCTTGATCGAGGCGGCGCGCGTGCTGGAGGCGACGCAGGCGCGCTTCCCCGGTTTCGGGGAGGAACTCGCCCGCTGGAGCGCGCCTCTCGCCGCCGAATGGACCAAGCGCGAGCGGCGGCTCAACCGGGCGGCCTGCCTGCTCAACGACGTCAACTGGCGCGCCCATCCCGACTATCGGGCGACCAGCTGTTTCGAGACGGTGACGCGGGCCAATCTCGCCGGGCTCGACCATGCGGACCGCGTCTATCTGGGCTATGCGCTGATGCAGCGCTATGGCGGCGGCGGTCCGATGCGCCCGCCCGAGATCGAGCGCGCGCTGGCGCTGATGGCGGATGACGGGCGCCAGCGCGCCAAGGCGCTCGGGCGGGCGATGCGGCTCGGCGCGATGCTGTCGGCCTCGACCCCCGGCGCGCTCGCCGACGCGGCGCTGACGCTGGACGACGGCGCGGTCTCGCTGACGTTGGGGCCGAGCGCGCATCGGTTGAACGGCGAACTGGTGGCGCGACGGCTTGGCGCGCTCGCCGACGCGCTGGGGCGGACGCCGCGCGTCGTGGCGTAAGTCATCAAAAGAAAACGGCCCGCACGCTTGCGAGCCGCTCCCCCCTAGACTTGAGCCTCGCTGGACCCTTTGCGAAAGTTTATTACCCGACCGCGCCCGCCGAGTCGAGCGCATTGTCGCAATCCTGTCGTTTTTTTGATCAGGCCCGCCTAATAAACAGCCTTTCAAATCTGTCTGGGTGGCGCCTTCGGAGCGCGTTGCGCGGCGTCGGGGCTTGGCCTAAACCCCGCGCGTGCGCGGCCTTCGCCGCGTCCGCGCCGCCTTGTGGAGCCCGCCGATGCGCCTGACCCGTTATTTCCTCCCCGTTCTGAAGGAGACCCCGGCCGAAGCGCAGATCGTCTCGCACCGGCTGATGCTGCGGGCGGGCATGATCAAGCAGGCGGCGGCGGGGATCTATTCCTGGCTGCCGCTGGGGCTGAAGGTGCTGCGCCGGATCGAGCAGATCGTGCACGAGGAGCAGCAACGCGCAGGCCACATCCCCGTCCTGATGCCGACGCTCCAGCCCGCAGAGCTCTGGCGCGAGAGCGGGCGCTATGACGCCTACGGCCCGGAGATGCTGCGCATCCGCGACCGCCACGAGCGCGACATGCTCTACGGGCCGACCAACGAGGAGATGATCACCGACATCTTCCGCGCCCATGTCGGCAGCTACAAGCAGTTGCCGCTGACGCTCTACCACATCCAGTGGAAGTTCCGCGACGAGGTGCGCCCGCGCTTCGGGGTGATGCGCGGCCGCGAGTTCCTTATGAAGGACGGTTACAATTTCGACCTGACCAAGGCGGACGCGCTGCACGCCTACAACCGCCACATGGTCAGCTATCTGCGGACCTATGAGCGGATGGGGCTCACGGCGATCCCGATGCGGGCGGCGTCGGGGCCGATCGGGGGCGACGACACGCATGAGTTCCTCGTGCTGGCGGAGACCGGCGAGTCTGAAGTGTTCTACGACAGCGCCATCGTCGATCTGAAGCTCGGCGACCGAGCGGTGGATTACGGCGACCGCGCCCAGCTCGAGGCGATCAAGGCGGAGTGGACGACGCCTTACGCCCGCACCGACGAGACGCATGACCCGGCGCTGTTCGAGGCGATCCCGGAGGCGCGCCGCAAGGTGGGCCGGGGCATCGAAGTCGGGCAGATCTTCTATTTCGGGACCAAGTATTCCGAACCGATGGGCGCGGTGGTGGTCGACGAGGCTGGCGCGCGGGTTCCGGTCGAGATGGGCAGCCACGGCATCGGCGTCAGCCGGCTGGTCGGCGCGATCATCGAGGCGAGCCATGACGAGAAGGGCATCGTCTGGCCGGAAGGCGTGACGCCTTTCCACGTCGGGGTCGTCAACTTGCGGCAGGGGGATGCGGCGGCGGATGCGGCCTGCGAGAGCCTCTATGCGCAGCTCGTCGCAGCGGGGCTCGAGCCGCTCTACGACGACCGCGACGAGCGGGCGGGGGCGAAATTCGCCACGATGGACCTGATCGGTCTGCCCTGGCGGGTGACGGTGGGGCCGCGGGGCCTCGCCTCTGGGGTTGTCGAGCTGACCTGCCGACGCACGGGCGTGAGCGAGGAACTGACGCCCGACGCGGCGGTGGCGCGGCTGAAGGCGATCTATGGCTGAGCGCGCGGCGGGGCCCTTTTCGGCGCTGGAGTGGATGATCGCCGGGCGCTATCTGCGCGCTAGGCGGCGCGAACGGGCGATTTCGGCCATCGTGGGGTTCAGCCTCGTGGGCATTATGCTCGGCGTCGCGACGCTGATCATCGTGATGAGTGTGATGAACGGGTTCCGCGACGAGCTGGTGGCGCGCATTCTCGGCGCCAACGCGCATGTGATGGCGACGCCCGGGCCCCAGGGCTTCGCCGATCCGGTCGGGGCGGCGGCGCGGGTCGCAGCGCTGCCGGGGGTCGTCCGTGCGGCCCCGGTGCTTGAGGGGCAGGTGATGGCCTCAGGGCCGCGCGGCAATTCCGGCGTGCTGGTTCGCGCCTACCGACCCGAGGACCTCGCCTCGCTGCCGGCTCTCGCCGAGCCCGAATCGCGGATGGGGCGGCTCGAGGATGTCGGGCCGGGCGTCGCCATCGGCTGGGGCGTGGCGGATGCGCTGGGGCTGTCGGTCGGGGATTCGATCACGCTGATCTCGCCGAATGGCTTGGCGACGCCGTTCGGGCGGTCGCTGCGCTCGCGCAGCTATCCGGTCGCCTATGTGGTGCGGGTCGGGATGCACGAGTACGACCGCTCGCTGGTGTTCATGGCGCTCGACGACGCGCAGCTCTTCTTCGACCGCGAGGGCTCGGTGGACGGGCTGGAGATCATGGTCGCCGAGCCGGATCGGGTCGAGCGGATGCGCGGCCCCATTGGCGACGCCATCGGCCAGCCGGTGCGCTTCTGGGACTGGAAGCAGGCCAATGGCGGCTTTCTCGACGCGCTTCGGATCGAGCGCAACACCATGTTCCTGATCCTGACGCTGATCGTGCTGGTCGCGGCGCTCAACATCGTCTCGGGGCTGATCATGCTGGTGCAGGACAAGAACCGCGACATCGGCATCCTGCGCACGATGGGGCTGACGCGGGGCGCGATCCTGCGGGTGTTCTTCATTTGCGGCGCCTCTATCGGCGTCGTCGGCACGGCGCTTGGGGTGGCGCTGGGCGTGGCGTTCACGCTCAACATCCAGACTGTGCAGGGCTGGGTGGAGGCGCTGAGCGGCGGGTCGGTCTGGGACCCCTCGATCCGGGTGCTGAGCGACATTCCGGCGGAGCTGCGGGCGGGCGACCTCGCGGCGACGGTGGCGATGGCGCTGGGGCTGTCGTTTCTGGCGACCTTCTATCCCGCCTGGCGGGCGGCGCGGCTCGACCCTGTCGAGGCGTTGCGGCGTGAGTGAGGGCGCGCCGCCGGCGCTGGAGCTTACGGGGGTCGCGCGCAGCTATCGGCAGGGCGCCGCGGCGCTCGCGGTGCTGCGCGGCGTCGATCTGCGGGTTGCGCGGGGCGAGATCGTGGCGCTGACGGCGCCGTCGGGGGCCGGCAAGTCGACGTTGCTGCAGATCGCGGGGCTGCTCGACCGGGCGGATGCGGGGACGGTGCGCATCGGGGGCGTGGAGGCGAGCGCGTTGGGCGACGCGGCGCGCACGGCGCTGCGGCGCGAAGCGGTCGGCTTCGTCTATCAGTTCCACCACCTGCTGCCCGAGTTCACCGCGCTGGAGAACGTCGCGATCCCGCAGCGCGCCTCAGGCGCCGGCCGGGCGGAGGCGGAGGGCAGGGCGCGGGCGCTGCTGGCTTCGGTCGGGCTGGAGGCTCGGCTGGGGCATCGCCCTTCGGAGCTGTCGGGGGGCGAGCAGCAGCGCGTGGCGATCTGCCGGGCGCTGGCCAATCGCCCGCGCCTGCTGCTGGCCGACGAGCCGACGGGCAATCTCGACCCGGCGACGGCCGATGTGGTGTTCGGCGTGCTGCTGTCGGCGGTGCGCGGCCAAGGGGCCGGGGCGCTTGTGGCCACCCACAACCCGGACCTCGCGGCGCGGATGGACCGCGTCGTCCGGCTGGATGCGGGCCAGCTGATCTGAGCGCCGAGCGCGACCGGCTCAGCGTCGGGCGAGCAGATGCAGCGCGCCCTCGGCGTCGGGGACGAGGGTGAGGAAGTCGAGCAGCGTCTCCGAGGCGAAGCGATGCGCCACGACATGGCGCAGAAGATCCATGAAGGGCCGCCAGTAGCCGTTGACGTCGACCAGGATCAGCGGCTTGTCGTGCAGGCCGAGCTGCCTCCAGGTCAGAACTTCGATAAGTTCGTCGAGCGTCCCGGCGCCGCCGGGCAGCGCCACGACCGCGTCGGCGTTGGCGAACATGATCTTCTTGCGCTCGTGCATGGTGTCGGTGACGATCATCGCCGTGAGGTCGCGCAGGCCGACCTCCATGTCAAGCAGATGGCGCGGGATCACCCCGACCGCCTTTCCTCCGGCCGCCATCGTCGAACGCGCGACCTCGCCCATCAGACCGACGTCGCCCGCCCCGTAGATCAGCCGCAGTCCCCGTTCGGCGAGCCCCGCGCCGAGCGCGCGCGCCGCATGGGTGAAGCCGAGATCGTCGCCATGGCGCGAGCCGCAATAGACGCAGACGCTCTCGACGGGATGGGGAAACATGGGGCGACTCCGTTGCGGTTTTTCCCGAGCCCTATCGCGTTGCAGCAAGAATTTGAAGTGGCGACGCAATGCGGCTAAACTGTCGGGCTGACGCGACCAGCCGACGATCACGTGCGCGCTGTCGCGTTCCGGAGGCCGGAAATGAGCGGCGTGAAAAGAGTATTGCTGGGCCTCGCCATCGTCGCCGTCGTCGCCGCCGGCGTGCTGGCGGCGATCGAGATGCGCCGGATCGACGCCCCAGAGGCGCCGGCGAGCGCGGCGGTCCCGCCGCCGCCGCCGCCGCCGCCTGCGGCGGAGCCGCCGTCCGATCCGCGGGAGGCTCCCGCGACGGCTCCGCGTTTCGATCTGGTCCGCGTCGAACCCGACGGCGCGACGCTGGTCGCGGGATCGACCGACCCCGGCGACGTGGTGGAGGTCCTGCTCGATTCCTCCGCGGCGGCGCGCGTCACAGCCGATGGGTCGGGGGCCTTCGTCGCGACCTTCGATCTGCCGAAGGGCGGCGGGCTGATCCGGCTCGATCTGCGCGCCACGGGAGAGCTCGGCGAGCGGCTGAGCCGCGAACCCGTCTTCGTGACGGCGCCGCAGGAGGACCGCCCCGACGCCGCACCGCCGATCGTCGCCCAGGCCGGACCCGAGGGCGTGGCGCTGCTGCAAGCCCCGGAGAAGCCGAAGGACGGGCCGGTCACGCTCGACATCCTCTCATACTCGCCGGAGGGCGCCGTCACCATGCAGGGCCGCGCCAGCCCCGACAGCCGGGTGCGCATCTACGCCGGCGCGACGGTCATCGCCGAGACGACGGCCTCGCCCGATGGCGACTGGACGGCGCAGGGCGCGGAAGGGCTCGCTCCGGGCGACTATACCTTGCGGGTGGACGAGCTCGGGCCGCAGGGGAGCGTCCTCAGCCGGATCGAAACTCCATTCCAGCGCGCCGCGCCGAGCGAGGACGCGCCGCGGGATGATCGCATCGTCGTCCAGCCCGGCGACAGCTTGTGGAAACTGTCCGAGCAGGTCTATGGACGGGGTCTGCGCTACACGGTGATCTACGACAGCAACCGCGCCCGCATCCGCGATCCCGATCTGATCTATCCCGGCCAGATCCTCGAACTTCCCACGGCCGCGTCGAGTCCCTGACCGGCGGGCCATTTCAGGAGCCTGTTCATGCGCGCATCCAGCGCGGGCGCCCCTCCGCGCGCCGAGATCGAGACTCGTGTGCTGCGCCGGGTGGCCCCTTATCTGTGGCCGACGGACGACCGCGAGGCGAAGCTGCGGGTGCTTGCGGCGCTGGGATTTCTGGTGCTGGCCAAGATCGCGACCGTTGCGACGCCGGCGGTGTTCAAGTTCGCGGTCGACGCGCTCGACGCTTCGGGGGCGGATCGCGAGGCGCTGCTGCTGTCGGTCCCGGTCTGGCTGGTGCTGGCCTACGGGCTGGCGCGGCTGGCCTCGGTTGGCTTCCAGCAGCTGCGCGACGCGGTCTTCGCCCAGGTCGGCCAGCGCGCGCTGCGGCGGCTCGCGCTGGAGACGTTCCGGCACATCCACGCGCTGTCGCTGCGGTTTCACCTGACGCGGCGCACTGGCGGGCTCAGCCGGATCATCGAGCGCGGGGTGAAGGGCGTGGACTTCCTGCTGCGCTTCCTGCTGTTCAGCATCGGGCCGCTGATCCTCGAACTGGCGATGGTTGCGGCGATCTTCCTGTGGGTGTTCGACGTCCGCTATTTCGCGGCGATCCTCGTCTGCATCGCGCTCTATGTGGCGTTCACCTTCCGGGTCACCGAATGGCGGGTGAAGATCCGCCAGAAGATGAACGCCGAGGACACCGACGCCAATCAGAAGGCCGTCGACAGCCTGCTGAATTTCGAGACGGTCAAGTACTTCACCGCCGAGTCGCGCGAGGCTGAGCGGTACGACCGGGCGATGGCCGGCTACGAGGCGGCGGCGGTCAAGACGGCGACGTCGCTCGCGGCGCTGAACGCGGGTCAGGCGCTGATCATCACGGCGGGGCTTGCGGCGGTGATGGCGATGGCGGCGCAGGGGGTGATGGCGGGGACGCTGACCATCGGCGATTTCGTCATGGTCAACGCCTACATGATCCAGATCACCTTGCCGCTGAACTTCCTGGGCACGGTCTATCGCGAGATCCGGCAGGCGCTGGTGGACATGTCCGACATGTTCCGCCTGCTCGACCACCCGGCGGAAGTGGTGGACCGGCCAGACGCGCGACCCCTGAATGTGGGGGCCGGCGAAGTGCGCTTCGAGCATGTCGACTTCTCCTACGACCCCGACCGCCAGATCCTGCGTGACGTGGACTTCGTCATTCCGGGCGGGCGGACGCTGGCGGTGGTGGGGCCGTCCGGCGCCGGCAAGTCGACGCTTTCGCGGCTGCTGTTCCGCTTCTACGACGCGACCTCGGGCGCCGTGCGGATCGACGGTCAGGACGTGCGCGACGTGAGGCAGGAGAGCCTGCGGGCGGCCATCGGGGTGGTGCCGCAGGACACGGTGCTGTTCAACGACACCATCGGTTACAACATCGCCTATGGGGCGGAGTCGACGAGCCAGGCGCAGATCGAGGCGGCGGCGAAGGCGGCCAGCATCCACGACTTCGTCGCGCGGCTGCCGCAGGGCTACGACACCGTCGTCGGCGAGCGCGGGCTGAAGCTGTCGGGCGGCGAGAAGCAGCGCGTCGCCATCGCGCGCACCATCCTGAAGAACCCGCCGATCCTGATCCTCGACGAGGCGACCTCGGCGCTCGACACGGCGACCGAGCGGGCGATCCAGGACGAGCTGCGCGCGCTGGCGCGCGACCGCACCGTGCTGATCGTGGCGCACCGGCTGTCCACGGTCGTGGACGCCGACGAGATCGTCGTGCTCGAGGCCGGCCGGATCGTCGAGCGCGGCGCGCATGCCGAGCTGCTCGCCCGAGGGGGGCGCTACGCCGCGATGTGGCGGATGCAGGAGACGGAGCGGGAGACGCAGGACGCGTGAGGCCGCGGCCTCGCGCGTCGGGCGCTCACTCCGCCGCGTCGGCGTAGGCGCGCGGCGGCAGGACGCGCGGCGGAGCCGGCGGCTCCTCGACGTCCCAAAGGATGTCGGGGGGCGCGGTGCGGCGGGCCCAGCGGCGCAGCGCGCGCTCGGCCCGCGAGGGCCCGAGGCCGGCGCCGGCCCCGAGCGCCGCCACGCCGCGCCAGAACCAGACGCGCGCCGCGAGCGCGGCGGGCGTGACGACCAGCGTCAGCACGGTCGCGGAGCCCAGTCCGAAAACCACGGCGGTGGCGAGTTGCGCCCACCATAGCGCCGCCGGCGCTCCGACGGTCATCACGTCGGAGCGGAACGCGGCCCATCCCGCGACCGTGAACAAACCGCCACCCAGAAGGTCGCGCAGTCCCGCGCCCAGCGCAGTGAGGTCGATGCTCGCCGTGAACATCATCGGCGCGAGGCCGGCCATGGTCGTGATGGTCGTCAGCAGAACCGGGCGGATGCGCTGCTCGCCGGTGCGAAGGATCGCCTCGAGCGGCGGCATGGTGCGCGAGAACTCGCGATAGGTGTCGATCAGAACGATGTTGTTGTTGACCACGATGCCCGCCAGCGCGACGACGCCCGTGCCGGTCATGATGATCGAGAAAGTCTGATCCATGACCATCATCCCGATCATCACCCCGGTGAAGGACATCACCACCGCGCTCAGGACCAGAACCGAGTTGTAGAGGCTGTTGAACTGCGCCAGAAGAATCGCGAACATCAGCCCCAGCGCCGCCGCGAAGGCTTTCATCAGAAAGGCTTGGCTTTCGGCCTGTTCCTCCTGATCGCCCTGGAACGTCGTTATCACGCCGGGGATCGGGTCGGCGGCGAGCATCGACGAGATGGCGGCGATGCGCTCGTTCACGTTGACGCCGGGCGCCACGTCGGCCTTGACCAGCAGGAAGCGCCGCCCGTCGAGGCGGGTGATTTCGGCCAGCGCCGGGGCGGGGACGATCTCGATGAAATTGCCGAGCGGCATCAGCCCCTTCTCGGTGCGCAGGTTCAGCCCGCGCAAGGTCGAGAGCAGGCGCTGGTCGGCGGGGAAGCGGACGCGGATGTCGATCTCCTCGTCGCTGTCGTCGGGGCGGATGGTGTCGAGCAGCGCGCCGCGCGTCACCAACTGGACGATGGCGCCGATGGTCTCGATGTCGGCGCCGTCGCGCCCGGCGGCCTCGCGGTCGACGCGGACTTCCCAGTCGATGCCGGGCAGAGGCAGCGTGTCGTCGACGTCGACGAGCCCCTCGACGCCGCGCAGGCGGGCGCCGATCTCGGCCGTGGCGCTCAGAAGGCGCTCCCAGTCCTCGGCTTCGACGCGGATCTGGATCGGCTTGCCCTGCTCGGGCCCGTCCGCCTGTTCGGCGATCTCGACAAAGACGCCGGGCACGAGCGCGCCGACGCGGCCTATCTCGGCGAGGATGTCGTCGCCGGGCGGGCGGGTTCCCCAGGGCGCCAGTTCGATTTGAATCTGGCCGATGGCATCCTTGGGGCCGCTGTCGCCCATCTTCTCGAGCCCGCCCGAACCGGCGAAGGCGAAGGCGGCCTCGACGCCCTCGACGCTGAGAATGCGGCTTTCGACGGCGCGCACGAGCCGATCCTTCTCGGCGAGTGCGAGATTGCCGCGGGCGCGCACATGGACGATGGCGCGCTCGGGCTCGGTGTCCACGAAGAACTCCACGCCGCGGCCATGTTCGGAGTAGATCGCGAACACGCCGATCATGGCGGCGACCGCGCCGGCGATGCCGAGGAACGGGCCGACGGGGTTGGTCACGACGAGCGACAGGACGCGTCCGAACAGGGTGCGCCCCGGCGCAGGCGCGAGGGGGCGCGGGCGGGACGCGCTGCGCAGGCCGACGACGCCGCCGAGCCCGCGCGCGCCGCGCCCGAGCGCCGCCGACACGCGGGCGACGCCGCCGCCGATGACCGGCAGATAGATCAGCGCCACGATCAGAGAGGCGGAGAGCACGAAGATCAGCGTGATCGGCAGATGGCCCATGAACTGCCCCGGCACGCCCGGCCAGAACAGCATCGGCAGGAAGGCCGACAGGGTGGTCGCCGTCGAGCTGACGATGGGCCAGAACATGCGCCGCGCGGCCTCGGCGTAGGCTTCGTCGGGCTCGGCGCCTTCTGAGAGGCGGCGGTCGGCGTATTCTGCGACGACGATGCCGCCGTCCACCAGCATCCCGACCGCGAGGATCAGGCCGAACATGACCATATTGTTGACGGTCATGCCGAACGCCCCGAGCAGGGCGAAGGCGAGCAGGAACGACAGCGGGATCGACAGGCCCACCAGCAGCGCCGAGCGCGCGCCGAGCGTGAGAACCACGACCGCGATCACCAGCGTCACCGCCAGCATCACCGAGCCCTCAAGTTGGCGCACCATGTCCTTGACCTGGCGGGACTCGTCCATCGAGTAGGCAACCGACACCGCGGCCTGCAGCGCGGACGGCCAGGCCGCGACCGACCGCTCGACGGTCGCCTTCACCAAATCGACCGTGTCGATCAGGTTCTCGCCGGTCCGCTTCTTGACCTGCAGCGCGACGGTCGGCGCGCCGTTGAAGCGGGCGGTCCCTTCGGCGTCGTCGAAGGTGCGGCGGATCGTGGCGATGTCGCCGATGGTCACGATCCGGTCGCCGTTCACCCGCACGGGGGTCTGGAGGATCTCCTGCGGCGACTGGAAGTTGCCGGGGAGCTTCACTGCGAAGCGGCCGCTCTCGCTCTGCATCGCGCCGGCGGCCACGAGGCGATTGTTGCGCGAGACGATGGCGAGCAGCTCCGAGGCGGTCACGTCATAGGCTTCGAGCAGCAGCGGATCGACGAGGACTTCGACAAGCTCCTCGCGCTCGCCGGCGAGGCCGGCCTCGAGCACGGGCTTTAGCGCCTCGATCTCGCGCTGGAGGTCCTTGGCGAGCCGCTGCATCGCGCGCTGCGGCGCGTCGCCCGAGAGCGAGACGATCAGGATCGGCAGCGCGGAGAGATTGACCTCCTTGATCGTCGGCTCGAGCGCGTCGTCTGGCATCTCGGCCTTGGCTTCGTCGATCAGGGCGCGAACGTCGGCGAGCGTCTTGGTCTTGTCCCAGTCGAAATCGAATTCGAGAAGAAGGCTGGCGTGCCCCTCCGAGGCGATGCCCGTCATCTTCTTGAGGCCCTCGATCCCCTGGACCTTGGCCTCCATCGGCTTGACGAGTAGGCGCTCCGCGTCGGTCGCGGAGACGCCGGGCAGCCCGACCGAGACGTAGAGCACGGGGATGTCGATGTTGGGGCTGCCCTCCTTGGGCAGGCCTACATAGGCGACGAGCCCCGCGACCACTGAGAAGATCGCGAGCGCGGCGATCATCCGCGCCCGGTCGACCACCCATGAAATCAGTCCGGTCATGGAAGCTCCCGCCGCAGCGCTTCGACCGCGTCCTCAGCGACGTAGCTCGGCGCCACCGGCGCGCCATCGTCCACGAATTCCTGACCGACGACAATGATCGCGGCGTCGCGCGGCAGCCCGGCGAGCCAGACGCCGTCCGGGACGTCTGCTAGGATCTCGACAGGGGCGAAGCGCGCGCGGTCCTCGACGGCCAGCCGCACGCCGAGCCGGCCCGCATCGTCGAGTGTCAACGCCGATTGCGGCGCGAAATGCGCCGCGCGCGGCGGCAGGGCGACCGTGATTTCGGCGGTCATGCCGTCGCGGATCGCGAGGTCGGGATTGGGGGCGGCGATCTCGACGCGAAAGGTGCGGGTCTGTTCGTCGGCGGAGCGGGCTACGAAGCGGATGTCGCCTTCGATGCGCCTCCCGGTGACGAGCCGCGCCTGCGCCGGAGCGCCGACGGTCAGCCGGTCCACGTCGCGTTCAGCGGCGTAGCCCACGACCGCGATCGGGTCGAGCGCGAGCAGCGTGGCGCAGAGCGAGCCGGGCTGGAGCAGGCCGCCGGTTTCTGCGGTGTCGGTCTCGAGCACGCCGTCGAAGGGCGCGACGATGGCGAGGCGATCGAGGTCGATCCGGGCGCGGAGCAGGCGGGCGCGCGCCGCCTCGAGCTGCGCCTCGCGGGTCAGCGCCTCGGTCTCGGCGGTGAAGCCGCGCTCGGACAGCCGGCGCGAGGCGGCGACTTCGGCTTCCGCCTGGCGCAGCTCGGCCTCGGCCTCGGCGAGCGCCGCGGGCCGCTCTCCGGGGTCGAGCCGGCACAGCACGTCGCCGGCCTTCACTTGCGCGCCCTTGCGGATCGGCGTGGAGATGACGAGGCCCGAGAGTTCGGCGCGCAGCTCGACGCGGCGGTCGGCTTCGGTGCGCCCGCGGATGGCGACCACCTCCGCATAGGGCTGCGCGGCGCTGCGCAGCGCAACGACGCGGGTCGCGCCCCCGAGGTCCTGCGCGACTGCGGGCGGCGCGAGCAGGCAGAGCAGGGCGAGCGCTGCGCGCAGCGGCGCGGAGGGCGCGCGCGGTGGGGAGGGCATTTGAGTCCGGTCCGTCATGTTGCGGTGCACATCTCGAAACATATAGCCGGCGGCGTCGGATTTCCATGGGCCGCCCGAGATCCGGGGGTCTTGGCGACGCGCATCGCCGCTTGTAGGGTCGCCCGCGAACGCAGGAGGTCCAGTCTTTGAGCGATGCCGACAGTTTCATCCATGAGGTGACCGAAGAGGTTCGCCGCGACCGGATGTTCCGCCTGTGGAAGCGCTATGGGCCGTTCGCGATCGGCGCCGTCGTTGCGGCGGTGGCGGCGACGGCGGCGCTGCAATGGCTCGATCATCGGGACGAGGAAGCGGCGCGGCGCGCAGGCGCTGCGCTCATCGCGGCGGCGCGCTCCCCGGACGCGACGCAGCGTGCGGAGGCTTACGCGGCGGCTGTCGACGCCTTGCCGGCGGGGCCTGCGCTGGCGGCGGAGTTCGGCGCGGCGGCGGCGCTCGCGGAGTCGGGCGCTTTCGCCGAGGCGGCGGCGCGCTATGCGGCGATCGCGGAGGCCCCGGCGGCGCCCCTGCCGCTCGCGCAATTCGCAGCCTTTCGCGCTGCAGTGCTGAACGCGGAGGCGCTTGGGCCGGAAGCGACCGCCGCCGCGCTGACGCCGCTGACCGGGCCCGACTCCGCGTTCCGCCTGTTGGCGCTCGAGGCGCGGGGGGCGGCGCTGCTGGCGGTGGGCGACCATGCCGGCGCGCGGGCCGATTTCGACGCGGTCGCGGCCGATCCGGCGGCGACCGAAGCGATGCGCGAGCGGGTGCGCGCGCTGTGGGGCCTGCTCGGAGGCGTCCAATGAGCGCGCTGGCGACGACGAAGCGGGCGCGTCCGACGCGTCGGGCGCGGGCGGCTCTGCTCGCGGCGGCGCTCGCGCTGGGGGGGTGCTCCGGGTTCTCCGACGAGGATCCGCCGCTGCCCGGCGCGCGCGTTCCGGTGCGGGCGGCGCCCGATCCGCGCATCGCCTCGCCCGAGCTCGCGGCGGCGGTCTCCGCCATCGCGCCGCCCGCGCTCAATGCGGACTGGCCGCAACCCAACGCCACGCCCGACCGCGCGCCGGGGCATCTCGCCGGGCCGACGCGTCCGACGCAGCTCTGGCGCGTCTCGGCGGTGTCGGGCGCGCGGGGCGACGCGCGGATCACCGCCGCGCCGATCGTCTCGGGCGGGCGCGTCTTCGCGCTGGGCGCTTCGGCGGACGTCTCGGCTCATGACGCTGCGAGCGGGGCGCGCATCTGGCGCGCGGAGATCGCGCCAGAGGGCCAGAACGCCTCGGACGGCTTCGGCGGCGGGCTCGCGGAGATCGACGGGCGCGTGATCGCGACGACCGGATTCGGCGAGGTGATCGCCCTCTCGGCGGCGACCGGAGAGGTCCTCTGGCGGCGCAACCTCGGCGCGCCGATGCGCGCTGCGCCGGCGGTGGATGGCGGGCTCGTGGTCGCGGCGACGCGCGACAACACGGCGTTCGGCCTCGACGCCGCGACCGGCGATCTGCGGTGGCGGGTTTCCGGGGCGACCGGGGGGGCGGGCTTTCTCGGCGGCGCGAGCCCCGCGATCAGCGGACCGGTGGCCGTGCTGCCCTTCGCATCGGGCGAGCTGATCGCGGTGCGGGCGGTGGACGGGCGTCGGCTGTGGTCGGACGCGCTGCGCGGCGGGCGGCGGGGCTCGGCGATGACCGAGATCGCGGACGTCTCGGGCGATCCGGTGATGGCGGGCGTCGCGGTCTTCGCGAGCAATCAGGCCGGCCTCATGCTCGCCATCGACGGGCGCAGCGGGGCGCGCGGCTGGACGCGCGACATCGGCTCGACCTCGCCGGTCTGGGTGGCGGGCGCCACGCTCTTCGCGATGAGCGTCGACGCGCGGCTTTTCCGGCTCGCGGCCTCGACCGGCGAGACGCTCTGGGCGACCGATCTGCCGAAATGGGGCGACCCGGAGGACCGGGAGGACCTGATCAGCTATGGGGGGCCGATGCTGGCCGGCGGCGCAGTGCATGTCACGTCGAGCGACGGGCGGTTGCTCTCCTTCGATCCGCAGACCGGAGCGCAGCTCTCGGAAGCGCCGCTGCCGGGCGGGGCGACGCTAGGGCCGGTCGTCGCCGGCGGCGTTCTCTACGTCCTGAGCGACGCCGGGGACCTGTTCGCGTTCCGCTGAGCGCGCGCCAACTGGACGCCGCGCCGGCGATCGCGTATCGCCCGGCGCATGTCGCTGAAACTCGCCATCGTCGGCCGGCCCAATGTCGGCAAGTCCACCCTGTTCAACCGGCTCGTCGGCAAGCGCATCGCGCTGGTGGACGACCAGCCGGGCGTGACGCGCGACTTGCGCGAGGGCGATGCGCGGCTCGGCGACCTGCGCTTCACCGCCATCGACACCGCGGGGCTGGAGGAGGCCGAGGAAGGCTCGCTTCAGGGCCGCATGCGCAAGCTGACCGACCGGGCGGTGGCGCAGGCCGACATCTGCCTGTTCGTGATCGACGCGCGCGCGGGCGTGACGCCGCAGGATCAGGTCTTCGCCGATCTGCTGCGCCGCAGCGGCGCGACCGTGCTGCTCGGCGCCAACAAGGCCGAAGGGCGGCAGGGCATCGCCGGCGCGATGGAGGCGTTCTCGCTGGGGCTCGGCGAGCCGATCCCGTTCTCGGCGGAGCATGGCGAGGGGATGGAGGCGCTTTATGCGGCGCTGCAGCCTTTCGTCGACGCTCATGGCGCGGATGCTGAGGACGAAGCCGAGCCCGACGCCCCGCGACCCATCCAGATCGCGGTGATGGGGCGGCCCAACGCCGGCAAATCGACGCTGGTCAACGCCATTCTCGGCGAGGAGCGTCTGCTGACCGGCCCGGAGGCGGGGATCACCCGCGACAGCATCGGGCTGGAGGTGGAGTGGGGCGGGCGGGTCTTCCGCATCTTCGACACGGCGGGGATGCGCAAGAGGGCGCGGGTGCAGGAGAAGCTCGAAAAACTCTCCGTGGGCGACGCGCTCAGGGCGATCCGCTACGCGGAAGTGGTGGTCGTGCTGCTGGAGGTCGGCTCGACCTTCGAGACGCAGGATCTGCGGCTCGCCGATTTGGCGGAGCGCGAAGGGCGGGCGGTGGTGGTCGCCGTCAACAAATGGGATCTCGAGGCCGAAAAGGCTCAGCGCCTCAAGCAGTTGCGCGAGGAGCTCGACCGGCTGCTGCCGCAGCTCAAGGGCGCGCCGCTGGTGACGGTCTCGGCGCTGACCGGGCAGGGGCTCGACCGGCTCCGCGAGGCCGTGATCCGGGCGCACGCGGCGTGGAACGTGCGGATCCCCACGGCGAAGCTCAATCGCTGGCTCGCCGCGAAGCTCGAGGAGCACGCGCCGCCTGCGCCGTCGGGGCGGCGGATCAAGCTGCGCTACATGACGCAGGTGAAGGCGCGGCCGCCGAGCTTCGTGGCGTTCTGCTCGCGCCCCGAGGACCTGCCGGAAAGCTATACGCGTTTTCTGGTCAACGGGTTGCGGCGCGACTTCAAGCTCGAAGGCGCGCCGATCCGCTTCAGCTACCGCAAGTCGGACAATCCTTACGCCGACAAGTGACGCAGATCGATCTCGGCGTTCGCCTCGGGCTTGGCCTCCAGCGCGTCGAACAGCTCGGCGGCCACCGTCTCGGGTCGGGTGAGCGCGGCGCGGTCCTCGCCGGGATAGAAGCGGGCGCGCAGCGCCGTCGGCATTGGGGGAGGACATGCGCGCATCGCCCGGAGCGCCGTGGCTTTCGATTCAAGCGCCCATGACGTCCAGATCTCTCGCGCCGCGACCTTGGAGGCGGCGTAGCTGGAGAAGAAGGCGCGGCTCGGGCGCGGGTCGTCCATCAGCACCGCCTGCGCGGCGGGGGCGGCGCGCAGCAACGGGTCGAGCGATCGGATCAGCCGCTGCGGGGCGCGGGCGTTGATCGCCATCGCCTTGTCGTAATCCTCGGCCGAGGCGTGCGGGGTCGGCGAGAGCATCGGCGGGAAGGCGGCGCAGTGCAGCCAGAGATCGAGCTTGCCCCAGCGCTCGGCGATGGCGGCGCCGAGGCGCTCAAGGGCGGGGTCGTCGGTCAGGTCGAGCGGCGTGAGCGTGGCGGCGCCGCCTTCGGCCTTGATCGCGTCGTCGAGTTCCTCGAGCCCGCCGACCGTGCGGGCCAGCGCGATCACATGGAAGCCGCGGCGCGCGGCCTCACGCGCGCAGGCCCAGCCGAGCCCGCGGGAGGCGCCGGCGACGAAGGCGAGACGGTCGGTCATGAAGTTCACCGGGAGTTGGGAAGCTTGATCTTGCCCTTGGCGATCTGGTCGGAGGGCGGAACGGGGTAGTCGCCGCTGAAGCATGCGTCGCAGAATCGGGGCGCGGCGGCGTCGCGGCCCTCGTCGATCCCGCAGGCGCGGTAGAGCCCGTCGAGCGAGACGAAGCGGATTGAGTCGACGCCCAGATGCGCGCGCATCTGCTCCTCGGTCATCTGCGCCGCGAGGAGCTTGTCCTTCTCGGGCGTGTCCACGCCGTAGAAGCAGGGCCAGACCGTGGGCGGAGAGGCGACGCGCAGATGGACTTCGCGGGCGCCGGCGTCGAGCACCATCTCCTTGATCTTGAGGCTCGTGGTTCCGCGCACCACGCTGTCGTCGACCAGCACCACCCGCTTGCCTGCGATCACCGCGCGGTTGACGTTGAGCTTGAGCCGCACGCCCATGTTGCGGATCTGCTCGGACGGCTCGATGAAGGTGCGGCCGACATACTGGTTGCGGATGATCCCCATGGCGAAGGGAATCCCGCTCTGCTGGCTGAACCCGATGGCCGCCGGCGTGCCGCTGTCGGGCACCGGGCAGACGAGATCGGCCTCGACAGGCGCTTCGCGGGCGAGTTCGGCGCCGATGCGGCGGCGGGCCTCGTAAACCGAAAGGCCGTCGATCACGCTGTCGGGGCGCGAGAAATAGACGTATTCGAAGATACAGAAGCGCGGCTTCGCGCGGGTGAAGGGAAAGATGCTCTCCACCCCCTCCTTCGAGATGATGACCATCTCGCCCGGCTCGACGTCGCGGACGAGCTCCGCGCCGACGATGTCGAGCGCGCAGGTCTCGGAGGAGAGAATCCAGGTGTCGCCAACGCGGCCCAGCGCCAGCGGGCGGACGCCCAACGGGTCGCGCACGCCGATCAGCTTCGAGCGGGTGATCGCGACGACCGAAAATGCGCCTTCGACGCGGCGCAGCGCGTCCTTCATACGCTCGGCGACGGTCTTCTGGATCGAGCGCGCCATCAGATGGACGATGCATTCGGTGTCGGAGGAGGACTGGAAGATCGAACCGCGCTCGATCAGCTCCGCCCGCAGCGCGTCGGCGTTCACCAGATTGCCGTTATGCGCGATCGAGAAGCCGCCCGAATTGAGTTCGGCGTAGAGCGGCTGGACGTCGCGAATCGCCGTCGCGCCCTTGCCGCCCGCCGTCGAGTAGCGGACATGGCCGAGCGCGTGAGTCCCGGGCAGGGCGGCGATCACCTTGGCGGAGGTGAAGTTGTCGCGCACATAGCCGAGGCGGCGGACGGTGTGGAATTCGCCGGTCGTCGCGTCGTGCGAGACGATGCCGGCGGCCTCCTGCCCGCGATGCTGCAGCGCGTGAAGGCCGAGCGCCACGAAGCTCGCAGCGCCCTGCGCCCCGAACACGCCATAGACGCCGCATTCCTCATGCAGCTTGTCGTCGTCGAATGGGCTGGATAGCGGAAGGCCGGGCGCGCCGCTCAACATCCGCGATCTCCGATGGCGAGGCGTGGAACGCCGCGGGGTATAGCGGGGCGCGCGGGGGTTGTCACCCGCCTGTCGCAACGCCGGCGCCTGCGTCCGCCGGGCCGCAGACGCCCATCAGCCGGTCGATGCGCTCGCCGATGAAGGGCGGCAGCTCGGTGGGCGCGTTGGCGCGCAGCAATTCGGCGGCGTCGGCGATCAGGGCGATGGACCGGGCCTCCTCAAGCGCCGCGATGCGCTGATCGACGGGGACAAGCAGGCCGTAGAGCAGGTAGAGCACGGCGACGAGGATCACGCCGCGCGCCACGCCGAACAGAAAACCCAAGCCCCGGTCGAAGGGACCGAGCGCGCTGTCGAGAATCACGCTCGAGATCAGCGGGGTGACGATCGACAGCAGGATCAGGATGGCGGCGAAGGCGACGGCGAAGGCGGCGAGCAGCGAGAGCGTGCAGGAAGAGCGCAGAAAGTCCCCGAGATAGGGGACTTCGGCGATCAGGGGCTCGACGAAAGGGGCGAAGAAGAAGGCGCCGAGCGCCGCCACGACCCAGCCGCCGATCGCGAGCGCCTCGCGGGTGAGGCCGCGCGCATAGGCGAGAAAGCCGGAAATGGCGACGATGAGCAGAATGGCGGCGTCGGCTATGGCGGCGGTCATCGAAAATCATCCAGCATGGTCGGCGCCGAAGACTTGCAGGACGAACTCCCGCAAATCCTCGACTGGGGTCGCGCGCACGCCCGGCCCCGCGCCGGAGAGCGCCGCCGAAGGCGGCGTCCATGCGGCGGCGAAACCGAGCTTCTCGGCCTCCTTTAGCCGCGCCTCGATCTGGGAAACAGGGCGCACGGCCCCCGACAGCGCGATTTCGCCGAAAATCACCGCATCCTGCGGCAGCGGCGCGTCATGCAGCGCCGACAGCAGCGCGCAGGCGACCGCCAGATCGGCGGCGGGCTCCGACACGCGCAGGCCGCCGGCGATGTTGAGGTAGATGTCGAGCCCGGCGAAGGAGACGCCCGCGCGCGCCTCGAGCACGGCGAGGATCATGGCGAGCCGGCCCGAATCCCAGCCCACCACGGCGCGGCGGGGCGTGCCGAGGGTGGAGGTCGCCACCAGCGCCTGGATTTCGCAGAGCAGGGGACGCGAGCCCTCGACGCCGGCGAAGACGGCGGCGCCGGCGGCGCGCCGGCCGCCCTCGCCGAGAAAGAGCGCCGAGGGGTTGGGGACTTCGGCGAGCCCGGCGCCGGTCATCTCGAAGACGCCGATCTCGTCCACCGGGCCGAAGCGGTTCTTGACTGCGCGCAGGATGCGGAACTGGTGCCCGCGCTCGCCTTCGAAATAGAGCACGGTGTCCACCATGTGCTCGACCACGCGGGGACCGGCGATCTGGCCTTCCTTGGTGACGTGGCCGACCATGATGGCGGCGCCGCCGCGGCGCTTGACGAAGTTCGTTATCTCATGCGCGGCGGCGCGGACCTGGGAGACGGAGCCGGGTGCGCTGTCGACGCTGTCGGCCCACATGGTCTGGATCGAGTCGATCACCGCGAGGGCGGGACGCTCGGCGTCGAGCATGGTGAGGATGTCGCGCAGGTTCGTTTCCGCGCAAAGGCGCACGGGGGCTGCGTCAAGCCCGAGGCGGCGGGCGCGCATGCGGATTTGCGCCGTCGCCTCCTCGCCCGAGACGTAGATGACGGGGGCGCCGGCGGCGGCGAGGCCGGCGGCGGCTTGCAGGAGCAGCGTGGACTTGCCGATGCCCGGATCGCCGCCGACGAGCACCGCCGAGCCCTCGACCAGCCCGCCGCCTAGCACCCGGTCGAATTCGGCCTTGCCGGTGGGGCGGCGCGGCGGGGGCGCGTCGTCGCCGGCCAACGGCACGAGCGCGGCGGGGCGGCCCTTGGCGGCGCCGAGCGACTTGCCGGGCGGGCCTGCAGTCGAGAGGCCCTGATCTTCGGCGAGGCTGTTCCATGCGCCGCAGGCGTCGCAGCGCCCCGCCCATTTGCGGTGGGCGGCGCCGCATTCGGCGCAGACGAAGGCGGGGGCGCGGCTCAAGGCGCCGCTCAGGCGGGGTCTTCGGGGCGCAGGGGCGGGAGCGCCTTGCGCGCCGGTCGGGGCTCGTCTTCGTCCACCTTGGCCGGGCCGAACAGGGCGACGGTGTGCCTCCAGAAGTTTTCCCAGCGCGAGGGGCGGCCGATCTCGACGGCGGCGGCGACGACGGGGTCGCGCACGTCGCGCATCGCCACGTCGAAATCGTCGCGCGCGCGCTGGAGCTGGGATTGCAGCGCCTCCAGCTGCTCGAGATGACGGCGCTTGGCGGGCTCGGGGAGCCAGCTGAAATCGAGGATCATGCCGCGCGCCTCGGACAGCAGCGCGCGCAGGCGCTTGAAGTCGGCGGCGTCCTCGTCCACGCCGCGCCGCGCCTCGATGCGGGCGACAGTGTCCTGTTCCGCGTGCAGGGCGGCCATCCGCCAGGTCTTCCTGAAGAAAGCGGCGAGCTCCTCGGGGGAGAAGCCGTCGCGCTCGATCATGCCGGCGTCCTCATGCACCACGCCGAGGCGGTTGCAGACGGCGAGCACGCGGGCCACGCGGCGGTAGTTGGTCGCGAAATCCGCAGGTTCTTCGGCTTCGAGATGCTCCTGCGCGGCGCGCATCAGTTCGGCCCAGAGGGCGTCGTCGGACATCGGCGTCTCCCTTGGTCAGCGCAGAGCGGCGATTGGGCCTTCGGCGCGGCCGTGGATGAACTGGTCGACGTAAGCATTTCCGCTGTCTTCCATTTCTCTCACGCCGCCGCACCATTGCACGACGCCCTCATGCAGCATGGCGACCCGGTCGGCGATGCGCCGGACCGAGCTCATGTCGTGAGTGATGGTCATGGCCGTGGCGCCCATCTCGACGACGATCTCGCGGATCAGGGCGTTGATGACGTCGGCCATGATCGGGTCGAGGCCAGTGGTGGGTTCGTCGAAGAAGATGATTTCGGGCTCGGCGGCGATAGCGCGGGCGAGGCCGACCCGCTTCTGCATGCCGCCCGACAGTTCGGCGGGGAACTTCTCCGCCGTCTCCGGGCCGAGCCCCACGCGGCGCAGCTTGTCGAGCGCCACGGCGCGCGCTTCGTCGTCGCTCAGCCGCCCCTTGCCGTTGAGCAGGCGGAAGGCGACGTTGCGCCAGACCGGAAGGCTGTCGAAGAGCGCTCCGCCCTGAAACAGCATCCCGAAGCGGTCGAGCATCGCGGCGCGGACCTTTCCGCGCGCATGGGTCGCGTCCTCGCCGTCGAGAAGGATCCGGCCCGCATCCGGTTCGATCAGGCCGATCACGCATTTCAGCGTGACCGATTTCCCGGTGCCCGAGCCGCCGATGATCACCATCGATTCGCCGCGCGCCACGGAGAGGTCCACGCCGCGCAGCACATGGTTCGAACCGAAGCTCTTTGCGACGCCGCGCAACTCGATCCGGGCAATGGCCTCCATCAGCGCCCCGCGAAGAAGAATTCGGTGAGCATGTAGTTGGAGGCGAGGATCAGGATCGAGGCGCCCACCACGGCGTTGGTGGTGGCGCGCCCGACGCCCTGTGCGCCGCGGCCGGAATGGTAGCCCTGATAGCAGCCCATCAGCGCAATGATGAAGCCGAACACGGCGGCCTTGACCAAGCCGGAGGTGACGTCCCCGAGTTCCAAGAAGTCCCAGGTGTTCTGGATGTAGGTCCCGCCATTGAAGCCGAGCCGCGCGACCCCGACCAGATAGCCGCCCATGATGCCGATGATGTCGCCGATCAGCACGAGGAAGGGCAGGGCGATAGTCGCGGCCCAGAGGCGCGGCGCGACGAGATATTTCAGCGGGTTGGTCGAGAGGGTGGTCAGCGCGTCGATCTGCTCGGTGACGCGCATCGTGCCGATCTCGGCGGCGATGGAGGCGGAGACGCGTCCCGCGACCATCAGCCCGCCGAGCACGGGGCCGAGCTCGCGCGTCATGCCGATGGCGACGATGGAGGGCACGACGGACTCGGCGTTGAAGCGGGCGCCGCCGGCGTAGATCTGGAGCGCGAGCGCTGCGCCGGTGAAGAGGGCGGTAAGACCGACCACCGGCAACGAGAAATAGCCGATCCGCAAAAGCTGGCGGCCAAGCTCGGGCAGGTAGAAGGGCGGGCTGACGGAAAGCGCAACCGAGGAGAAGCCGAAAATCGCCACGGCCCCAGCGCCGCGCAGCGCGTCGATGACGAAGCGTCCCACTGCTGCGAGGAAGGTCGCAAGGAGGTCGAGTGCGATCAACAGGCGAGCTCCGCTCCGGGCCGCGTGCCCTTGGAACCTACATAACGCCGCTGGTGGCGCCTTCCAAGGCTGGTCAGGACTTCGTAGCCGATGGTTCCCGTAGCGGCGGCGAGCGCGTCCACGCCCTGATCTGGGCCGAGAAGGGCGACGCGGTCGCCGGCGGCGAGGTCGGGCGCGTCGGTGGCGTCGAGCGTGACGAGGTCCATGCTGACGCGTCCGACGATGGGCAGGGCGCGGCCGGCGTGATGCGCGACGCATTTTGCGCCGCGTTTGAGGCCGTCTGCATAACCTATTGAAATCGTTGCTATTCGGCTTGGGCGTGGCGCGATCCAGGCGCCGCCGTAGCCGACGGCCTCGCCCGCCGCGACGTCGCGGATCTGGAGCACGGGAATGTCGAGGGCGACGGCGGGGCGGGCGCCGACGAAAGGCAGGCCGCCATAGAGGCCGACGCCGGGGCGCACGAGATCGAAATGGAAAGCGGGACCCAGCAACACGCCGCCGGTCGCAGCGAGGCTGCGGGGAAGGCCCGCGAGGCGGGGATGGGCGGTCATCGCCTCGAAACGGGCGCGCTCTGCGGCGCTCGCGGGGTGGACGGGATCGTCAGAGCAGGAGAGATGCGCCATGACGAGGGCGGGCGCGGGGAGGTCGGCGTCGAGTAGGGCCGCGAGTTCGGCGGGCTCCAAGCCGAGGCGGTTCATGCCTACGTCGAGTTGCAGCGCGCAAGGTGTTGGTGCAGAACGGAACGCGGCGATCTGCGCGGGGCTGTTGAGAACCGGGCGGATGTCGGCGGCCCGCAGTTCCGCAAGCTCGGCGGCGTCGCAGCCGTTGAGCGCGTAGATGACGGGGCCGGGGCCGAGGATGGCGCGCAGGGCGAGGGCTTCCTCGGGAAGGGCGACGAAAAAAGTCCGGGCGCCGGCGGCGGCGAGCGCAGGGGCGACCTGGGCTGCGCCGACGCCGTATGCGTCGGCCTTGACCACGGCCGCGCATTCGGCAGGGGCGGTGCGGGCGGCGAGCGCGCGCCAGTTGGCGACGACGGCGTCGAGGTCGATGGTGAGCAGGCCGCGCGCCATGCGTTGCCTCAGAAGTCGCGGCTGTCGCGCCGGTCCTCGCGGGCGAGGTCGGAGAAACGGGTGAAGCGGCCGTCGAACATCATTTCGACCGTGCCGATGGGGCCGTGGCGCTGCTTGCCGATGATCGCCTCGGCGCGGTTGTGGACGCGTTCGGCCTTCTCCAGCCATTCGGGAAAGCGCGGATCGTCTTCGGGCGGCTTCACCCGCTCGTGGTAGTATTCCTCGCGATAGACGAACATCACCACGTCGGCGTCCTGTTCGATGGAGCCCGATTCGCGCAGATCGGAAAGCTGGGGACGCTTGTCGTCGCGGTTCTCGACCTGACGGGAGAGCTGGGAGAGGGCGATCACCGGGATCGACAGCTCCTTGGCGATGGCCTTCAAGCCTTGCGTGATCTCGGAGACTTCCTGCACGCGGCCCTCGGAGCGGCCGGTGGTGGGCCGGACGAGCTGGAGATAGTCCACGAACAGCGCGTCGAGCCCGTGCTGGCGCTTGAGACGGCGGGCGCGGGCGGCGAGCGTCGAGATGGGGAGGGCGGGGGTGTCGTCGATGTAGAGCGGGATGCGCTCGAGCTCGGCGGCGGCGTGGACGAAGCGGCGGAACTCGTCCTCGTCCATCTCGCCGCGGCGGATGCGCTCGGACGGCACCAGCGCCTGTTCGGACAGGACGCGGGTCGCGAGTTGCTCCGACGACATCTCGAGCGAGAAGAAGCCGACGACGCCGCCGTCGACGGTTCCCTCGGTTCCGTCGGGCAAGGCGCCCCTGCGCCATTTGCGGGCGATGTTGAAGGCGATGTTGGTGGCGAGAGAGGTTTTGCCCATCGAGGGGCGGCCCGCGATGATCAGGAGGTCGGAGGGGTGCAGGCCGCCGAGCTTGCGGTCCATGTCCATCAGACCGGTGGAGATGCCGGCGAGGCCGCCTTCGCGCTGATAGGCGGCGTTTGCGACATCCACCGCGTCTTTGGCGGCGCGCAGGAAGGAGACGAAGCCGCCTTCGTATTTGCCCTTCTCCGCGAGCTGGTAGAGCGCCTGCTCGGCGGCGACGATCTGCTCGCGAGGCGGGTTCTCATCGTCCATGGTCGCGGCTTGGCCGACGATCTCGTCGCCCAGCGCCATCAGGTCGCGCCGCAGCGAGAGGTCGTGGATCGCCTGGGCGTAGGCGCGGGCGTTGAAGACCGAGACGGCGGAGCCGGCCAAGCGCGCGAGATAGGCGACGCCGCCGACTTCCGCCATGCCGGGATCGGCCTCGAAGAAGGGCTTCAGCGTCACCGGGGTGGCGAGTGCGTTCTGCTGTATGCGGCGGGCGGCGACTTCGAAGATGCGCTGGTGCAGCGGCTCGAAGAAATGGCGCGCCTCGATCAGCGATGCGATGCGGTCGTAAACCTCGTTGTTGACGAGCAGCGCGCCGAGGAGCGCCTGCTCGGCCTCGATGTTGCAGGGCTGCGCGCGCGGGGGGGATTCTCGTGGATCGACGCCGTCGGCCATGCGGTTCCCTCCCTCGTTCGCCTTGCCGCAGACTATGCCGGCGTCGCACTTCAAGCAATTGAAAACGCTTATCTATTCTATCCCGGGCCTGTGGATGTCGGGGATCGCGCGCGGTTTTTCGCGCCCGATCAAGGCGCAAAGAAAAAGGCCGCGGCGCGGGCCGCGGCCTTTGGCGGCGCCGCGCGGGGTATCAGTCGCGGCGGGTTTCGTCGTCGTCGTCCGGATCGACGATCTCCATGCCGGCGGGCGCGCGCTCCTCGTCGTCCGCGGTCTCGAGCAGGCGCTGCACGTCGAATTCAGCCTGCTCGGCGGCGTCTTCCTCGGCGCGCAGTTCGGCGATGGTCTTGCCCTGCGCCTGAAGCTCCGCCTCGTCCTGGCTGCGGGCCACGTTGACCGTGACATGGCAGGACACTTCGGGGTGGAGCACGACGCGCACCTTGTGCAGGCCGAGATCCTTGATCGGGCGGTCGAGGGTGACCTGGCCGCGCTCGACCGAGAAGCCGCCCTCCGTCGCCGCTTCGGCGATGTCGCGGTTGCTAACCGAGCCGTAGAGCGCGCCCGAATCGGAAGCCTGGCGGATCACCACGAAGGCCTTGCCGTCAAGTTTCGCCGCGACCGCTTCCGCTTCCTTGCGCTGCTCCAGGTTTCGCGCCTCGAGCTGGACGCGCTCGGCCTCGAAGCGGGCGAGGTTGGCCTTGGTGGCGCGGAGCGCCTTGCCCTGCGGCAGAAGGAAGTTGCGCCCGTAGCCGTCGCGCACCTTCACCACGTCGCCCATCTGGCCGAGTTTCTCGACCCTCTGGAGAAGAACCACTTCCATGTCGCTCTCCCTCAGTTCACGGCGTAGGGCATCAGGGCGAGGAAGCGGGAGCGCTTGATGGCGCGCGCGAGTTCGCGCTGCTTCTTCGCCGAGACTGCGGTGATCCGGCTCGGCACGATCTTGCCGCGCTCGGAGACGTAGCGCTGCAGGAGCTTGACGTCCTTGTAGTCTATGACCGGCGCGCCCTCGCCCGAGAAGGGGCAGGACTTGCGGCGGCGGAAAAACGGCTTCTTGGCCATGGGTCTCGCTCCTTCGATCAATCGTCGCGCCGGCCGCGGCCGCCGCGGCGGCCCCGGTCGTCGCGGGCGCTCTTGGCGCGGACCACGGCGCTTTCGCCGTCTTCGTGCTCGTCGACGCGCACGGTGAGAACGCGCATCACGTCGTCATGCAGGCGCATCAGACGCTCCATTTCCTGCACGGCGGCCGAGGGGGCGTCCGACTTCAGGAACAGATAGTGGCCCTTGCGGTTCTTGTTGATCTTGTAGGCCATCGAGCGCAGGCCCCAGTATTCGGAGCCCGAGACGTCGCCGCCATTGTCCTTGAGGATCTGGCCGAAATGCTCGATCAGAGCCTCGGCCTGCGCGTTGGAGATGTCCTGACGCGCGATGAAGACATGCTCGTAGAGAGCCATCTGTCGTCCTTCATGTCCGGCGCGCTTCACCGTGCGGGGTTCAAGGCTCCCGGCCCGCACACGAGAGGCGACGCGATACGCTTCTTCGGGAGAAGCGCTCCTATGACCGAAACCGCGCGGGATTGCAACGGCGGACCGGTCGAGGCGACGGCGCGGGCGCTTGACAACGCCGACGCTGAGGATGCATCGGGCTGCGCACGCAGAAGGAGAAGCCCCGCATCATGGCGCGCGCATTCGTTTTCCCCGGACAGGGCAGTCAGGCGGTCGGCATGGGGCGCGCGCTCGCCGAGAGCGACGCGCAGGCGCGGGCGGTGTTCGAGGAAGTCGACGAGGCGCTTGGGGAAAGGCTCAGCGCGCTGATCTGGGAGGGCCCGGCGGAGACGCTGCAGCTGACCCAAAACGCGCAGCCGGCGCTGATGGCTGTCTCGCTCGCAGCGCTGCGGGCGCTCGAGGCGAAAGGCGTGCAGGTGGCGCGGGACGCGGCCTACGTCGCAGGGCATTCGCTGGGCGAGTATTCGGCGCTGTGCGCAGCGGGAGCGTTCGGCGTGGCGGATGCGGCGAGGCTGCTTCGACTGCGCGGGCGCGCGATGCAGGCGGCGGCGCCCGTGGGCGCGGGCGCGATGGCGGCGCTGCTCGGCCTTGAGATCGCGGCTGCGCGCGAGATCGCGGCGGAGGCCGCGCAGGGCGAGGTTTGCGAGGCGGCGAACGACAACGCGCCCGGTCAGGTCGTGGTGTCGGGCGCGCGGGCGGCGGTCGAGCGGGCGGTGGCCGTGGCGCAGGGGCGCGGCGCGAAGCGGGCGGTGCTGCTGCCGGTCTCTGCGCCGTTTCACTGCGCGATGATGGCGCCGGCCGCGGAGGCGATGCGGACGGCGTTGGCGGCGACGCCCATCGCGCGACCGGCGTCGCCGGTCGTCTCCAATGTGCGCGCGGAGGCGGTGTCGGAGCCGGAGGACATCCGTGCGCTGCTGGTCGCGCAGGTTACTGGCGCTGTGCGCTGGCGCGAAAGCGTGCTGTGGATGGCCGAACAGGGCGTGGACGAGTTCGTCGAGATCGGGGCCGGCAAGGTGCTCACCGGACTTGTCAAGCGGATCGCGCCGGCGGCTTCGGCGCGGGCGGTCGGCGGGCCTGAGGACGTGGACGCTGCCGCGGCGGCGATTCTGGGGTGATGGCGGCATGTTCGATCTGACGGGGAAGCGCGCGCTGGTCACCGGCGCGTCGGGCGGGATCGGCGGCGCGGTGGCGCGGGCGCTGCACGCGCAGGGCGCGACGGTGGGCTTGTCGGGCACGCGGGAAGCGCCGCTGACGGCGCTCGCGGACGAACTCGGCGCGCGGGCGCATGCGCTGCCCTGCGACCTGTCGGACGGCGCGGCGGTGGACGCGCTGCCCAAGCGCGCGGCGGAGGCGATGGGCGGGCTCGACATCCTCGTCAACAACGCCGGCGTGACGCGCGACAATCTGTTCATGCGGATGTCGGATGCGGAGTGGGACGCGGTGATCGCGGTCAATCTGACCGCCGCCTTCCGGCTGATGCGGGCGAGCCTGCGCGGAATGATGAAGGCGCGCTGGGGGCGGATCGTCTCGGTGACCTCCATCGTCGGCGTGACGGGAAATCCGGGGCAGGGAAATTACGCGGCCAGCAAGGCGGGCCTGATCGGCATGTCGAAGTCGCTGGCCGCGGAAGTCGCCTCGCGGGGCGTGACGGTCAACTGCGTGGCCCCGGGCTTCATCGAGACGGCGATGACTGGCGCTCTGACCGATGCGCAGAAGGCCAAGCTGCTCGAGGCGATCCCCGCGGGGCGGATGGGCGCAGCGGAGGAGATCGCGGCGGCGGTGGTCTATCTCGCAAGTGCGGAGGCGGCCTATGTCACTGGCGCGACGCTGCATGTGAATGGCGGGATGGCCATGATCTAGACGACATTTGCGCGTCCGGGCCGTTGTGCTAATCAGGCCCCGGCTCGACCGGGACCGAGGCGGCGCGGCGGACCGGCGCGGGACGATTTCGCAAGGGCCGACGCTGGCCGGCTTCAGACAGACACCAAACAGGGCCCCAAGGGCTCGCCAAACGAGGAAGTGACATGAGCGACATCGCAGAGCGCGTCAAAAAGATCGTCGTCGAGCATCTGGGCGTCGAAGAGGATAAGGTCGTTGACGGCGCGAGCTTCATCGACGATCTCGGCGCGGACAGCCTCGACACGGTCGAGCTGGTGATGGCGTTCGAAGAGGAATTCGGCATCGAGATCCCGGACGACGCGGCCGAGACGATCCAGACCTTCGGCGACGCGGTGAAGTTCATCACCGAGAACTCCGCCGACGCCTGAGCGCCGCGCGACCGCGCCGCACGCGCGGCGCCGTTTGGCCGCAAACCTCTCGGACCATATGCGCCGGCGCGGGGCCTGACGGGCCGCGCCGGCGCTGTCGATTGAAGCAGGGATCAACAGCATGAGGCGCGTGGCGATCACCGGTCTCGGCGCGATCACGCCGCTCGGCTGCGGCGTCGAGGCGACTTGGGCGCGTCTGCTCGAAGGACGCAGCGGCGCCGGGACCATCCGCCATTTCGACGCGGCCCACCTCGCCTGCCGGATCGCATGTGAAATACCGCTGGGCGACGGTTCGGATGCGACTTTCGACCCGGACGCCTGGGTTCCGGCGAAGGACCGGCGCAAGCTCGACCGGTTCATCGTCTACGCTCTGGTGGCGGCGCAGCAGGCGATAGAGGATGCCGGCTGGTCGCCCGGATCCGACGACGCGGAGGCGCTGGAGCGCACCGGGGTGATGATCGGCTCGGGGATCGGCGGGATCGAGACGATCGCCGAGACGGCGCTGACGCTGCGCGACAAGGGACCGCGTCGGGTCTCGCCGTTCTTCATCCCGGCGGCGCTGATCAATCTGTGTTCGGGTCAGGTGTCGATCAAGTACGGCTTCAGGGGGCCGAACCACGCCGTCGTGACGGCGTGCTCGACCGGCGCGCATGCGATCGGCGACGCGGCGCGGCTCATCGCGCTCGGCGACGCCGACGTGATGGTGGCGGGCGGCGCGGAAGCGCCGGTCTGCGAGATTTCCGTGGCGGGGTTCGCGGCCTGCAAGGCGCTGTCGACCGCCTACAACGACGCGCCGGAAAAGGCGTCTCGGCCCTGGGACGCGGAACGCGACGGCTTCGTGATGGGCGAGGGCGCGGGCGTCGTGGTTCTCGAGGAGATGGAACACGCGAAGGCGCGCGGCGCTAAGATCTATGCGGAAGTGCTGGGCTACGGGCTGTCGGGCGACGCGCATCACATCACCTCCCCGGCGCCGGACGGCGATGGCGGCTATCGCGCGATGCAGGCGGCGCTCAAGCGGGCGGGGCTCGGGGCGTCGGATGTGGACTACGTCAACGCGCATGGCACTTCGACGCCGGTGGGCGACGAGATCGAGCTCGGCGCGGTGACGCGGCTGCTGGGGACGCATGCGAAGGACGTGACGATGTCGTCCACGAAGTCGTCGGTCGGGCATCTGCTCGGTGCGGCCGGGGCGGTGGAGGCGATCTTCTGCGCGCTGGCGCTGCGCGACCAGATCGCGCCGCCGACGCTCAATCTCGACGCGCCGTCGGTCGTCTCCGAGATCGATCTCGCGCCGCACAAGCCGGTGACGCGGCGCATCGAGGTCGCGCTCTCGAATTCCTTCGGCTTCGGCGGCACCAACGCGTCGCTGGTGCTCGGCAAGGCGCGCTGACCGCGAGATGCGCGCGCTCGCCGCAAACGCCTTCACGCTGCTGATCGTGCTCGGGCTCGCGGCTGCGGGACTTGCGGCCTATGGCCAACGCATGTTCACGGGGCCGGGGCCCCATCAGGAAGAGCGCGTGTTCGTGGCGCCGCGCGGCGCGACGCTCGATCAGATCGCCGAGCGGCTGGAGGCGGAGGAGCTGATTTCCTCGGCGCGCTTGTTCCGCATCGGGGCGCGCTATGCGGGCAAGGCGGGGGCGCTGCGGTTCGGCGAGTATCGCGTGCCGGCGGGCGCGTCGATGCGCGAGATCCTCGATCTGCTCGCGAGCGGCCGGTCGATTCAGTACGCCATCACGATTCCCGAGGGGCTGACCTCGTGGGAGGTGGTCGAGGTGCTGCGGGCGTCCGACCTGCTGTCCGGGGAGATCGACTCGATCCCGGCCGAGGGCGCTCTGGCGCCGGAGACCTACAGCGTGCAGCGCGGCGATTCGCGGGCGGCGCTCCTGGAAAGGATGCAGGATCTGCAGCGGCGCACGCTCGCGCTCGCATGGGAGGGCCGTGCGGACGGACTGACGCTGCGCTCGCCCGAGGAGGCGCTGGTGCTGGCGTCGCTCATCGAGAAGGAGACGGGACAGCCCGGGGAGCGCGGTCTGGTTTCGGCGGTGTTCCACAACCGGCTGCGGCAGGGGATGCGGCTCCAGTCGGACCCGACGATCATCTATGGGATCACCGAAGGGCGCGGGCCGCTTGGCCGGGACATCCGACGCAGCGACATCACGCGCGCAACGGCTTGGAACACCTACGCCATCGACGGGCTGCCGCCGACGCCGATCGCCAATCCGGGGCGCGACGCCATCGTCGCCGCGGTCCGGCCCGACGCGAGCGACGCGCTCTATTTCGTGGCGGACGGGACGGGCGGGCACGCGTTCGCGCGCACCCTCGCCGAGCACAACCGCAACGTCGCGGCGTGGCGCGCGATCGAGCGCAGTCGGGCCGCCGAGTGAGGCGAGGAACAGGTTTATGCTTGACATTGCGCGCGCTCTACTGTAAGAGTTTGTCATAGTCGAGAAGTTTATTAGCAAGATGTAAACGCCGCGGGTTCACCTGCGGCATTTTTGTTTGGGCGTCAGAGTGATGAAATCGGATCTCGCTGGACCGACCGCGCAGGCCGACGGGGCCGACGACGACCCTGTCGGCGACCAGATCAACATGCTGATCGCGCGGCTGCGGGCGACGCTGGAATCGGCGGAGCCGGTCAGCGACGCCCAGGCCAAGGCGTTGAAGACGCATCACATGGCGATAGCGATGGTGGTCGATCTTGAAACGCTGCTCGCGAAGCGAGGCGCGCAGGCGCACCCGAAAGATGGCTGCGCCCTCGATCTCGACGCCGCGCGATCTGAGATTCTTCGGCGCATCGCTCGCCTCAAGACCGCCCTATCGGGTCCGAAAGCTCCTTGAGAAGCTCTCGCCCAACGCGCTCGCCGCACTGCCCTTTTTGTTCGACGCCTGGGCGCATCCCGACCACCAGCTGCCCCCGAAGGGACGCTGGTCGACCTGGGTTCTGCTCGGCGGCCGCGGATCGGGCAAGACGCGGGCCGGCGCCGAGTGGGTGCGGGGACAGGTCGAGGGCGCGACGCCGCTGGCGGCGGGACGGGCGCACCGCATCGCGCTGGTCGCGGAGACCTGGGAGCAGGCGCGCGAAGTGATGGTGTTCGGCGAGTCGGGCATCGCCGCCTGCTCGCCGCCGGACCGACGCCCGCATTTCGTCGCGACGCGCCACAAGCTGGTCTGGCCGAACGGGGCCGAAGCGCAGCTGTTCTCGGCGTCGGACCCGGAGTCGCTGCGCGGACCGCAATTCGACTGCGCCTGGTCGGACGAACTCGCGAAGTGGCGGCGCGCACGCGAAGCGTGGGACATGCTGCAATTCGGGCTGCGCCTCGGAGCGCATCCGCAGCAGATCGTGACCACGACGCCGCGCGACGTGTCGGTGCTGCGCGACATCCTGGCCGATCCGGCGACGGCGACGACGCAGGCCTCGACCTGGGCCAATCGGGCCTATCTCGCCGAGGATTTCCTCGGCGCGATCACGCGGCGCTATCGCGGCACGGATCAGGGCCGGCAGGAACTCGAGGGCGAATTGCTGGTCGAGGCGGCGGACGCGCTGTTCACGCATCGGATGATCGACGCCGCGCGAGTCGGCGCGGCGCCGGCGCTCGACCGGGTGGTGGTCGGCGTCGATCCGCCGGTGACGTCGGGGCCCGCCTCCGACGAGTGCGGCGTGATCGTCGCGGGGCGGGCGGGCGATGCCGTCTATGTGCTGGCCGACCGCTCGCCGGGGCGGGTCGCGCCGGCCGCCTGGGGGAGGCGGGTGGTCGAGGTCTGGCGCGAGTTCGAGGCCGACCGGATCGTCGCCGAGGTCAATCAGGGCGGCGATCTGGTCGCACAGCTGATCCGCGGGATCGATCCGGCGGCCCCGGTGGTCTCGGTGCGGGCCTCGCGCGGCAAGGCGGCGCGGGCGGAGCCGGTGTCGCTTCTCTACGCGCAGGGGCGGGTGCGGCATGTCGGGGTCTTCAAGACGCTGGAGGACCAGATGTGCGGGTTCTCGCCGGGCGCAGGAAAGAGTCCCGACCGCATGGACGCGCTGGTCTGGGCGGTCACCGAACTGATGCGCGGCCCGGAGCCGCAACCGCGCGTTCGGCGGCTTTGAGCCCCGCGCGCGATCTGAAATCGCGATCTGTCAGGAGGCGCCGATGGCGTTGTCTCTGTTCGGCGCGCGCCGGGAACCGGCGGGCGAGCGCAAATCGTCGGCCGTCGGCGCGATGACGGCGATCCATGGCGTGGGGCGGCCGGCCTGGACGCCCCGCGACCCGGTCTCCATGACGCGGGTCGGCTATTCGGGCAATGTGGTGGGATTCCGGTGCGTGCGGATGATCGCCGAGGCGGCGGCGGCGATCCCGCTCAAGCTCGTCGAAGGCGGCGAGACGCTGGCGGAGCATCCCCTTCTGCGGCTACTGGCGCAGCCCAATCCCGGCCATGACGGGATGGCGCTGCTCGAAACGGTGTTCGGGCAGCTCCAGCTGGCGGGCAACGCCTATCTGGAGGCGGCGACGGGCGTGGACGGCGCGCCGGCGGAGCTGCACGCGCTCCGGCCCGATCGGATGCGGGTGATCCCGGGGCCGGACGGGTGGCCGGAAGCCTACGAGTATCGCGTGGGCGCGCGCGCGCATCGCTTCGAGATGAATTGCGACGCGCCGCCGGTGCTGCACCTCAAGGCGTTTCATCCGCTCGACGACCACTACGGCATGTCGCCGCTCGAGGCGGCGGCTGCGCCGATCGACGTGCACAACGCGGCGACGCGCTGGACCAAGGCGCTGCTCGACAATGCGGCGCGGCCTTCCGGCGCCGTCGTCTACAGCGGCGTCGACGGGAACGGACGGCTGAGCGACGAGCAGTATCGGCGCGTGATCGAGGAGCTGGAGGCCAACCATCAGGGCGCGGCGAACGCCGGACGGCCGCTTTTGCTCGAGGGCGGGCTCGACTGGAAGCCGATGGGCTATTCACCCGCCGACATGGACTTCCTCCAGACCAAGAACGCCGCGGCGCGCGACATCGCGCTCGCCTTCGGGGTGCCGCCGATGCTGCTCGGCCTGCCCGGCGACAACACCTATGCGAACTATCAGGAGGCCAATCGCGCCTTCTATCGTCACACCGTCTTCCCTCTGGCGCGTCGCGTGTCGGCTGCGCTGAGCAACTGGCTCGGGGGCCGCTGGGGCGGGGCCGTGCGGATCGAACCCGACCTCGACCGGACGGCGGCGCTCGCGCCGGAACGCGACGCGCAATGGCGTCGGATCGCCTCGGCCTCGTTCCTCGACGACGACGAGAAGCGGACTCTTCTCGGGCTGCCGCCCAGGCGCTGAGCCGGAGCGCCGCCGCAGATGTTCAGGAGAAACCAGATGCCGTCCGAACGCGCCATCGCCCCGAGCGGGCTGGAGACGAAATTTCTCGCAATCGATCCCGACGCCGTCCGCGAGGGCGCGCGGATCGAAGGTTACGCCAGCGTGTTCGACAGGCCCGACGACAGCGGGGACGAAGTCGCGCCGGGCGCATTCGCCGCGTCGCTCGCCCGAAAGGGGTTGGGCGTCAAGCTTTTGTGGCAACACGATCCGGCTCAGCCCATCGGCGTCTGGGAGACGTTGGCCGAGGACGAGCGCGGGCTCTACGCGCGCGGGCGGCTGCTGACGGAACTGCGGCAGGGCGCGGAGGCGGCTGCGCTGCTGCGCGCAGGCGCCATCGACGGGCTGTCGATCGGCTATCGCACGCTGCGGGCCGTCAAGGCCCCGAATGGCGGGCGCCGGCTGGTCGAGATCGATCTCTGGGAGGTGTCGCTCGTGACATTTCCGATGCTGCCCGAGGCGCGCGCCGTCGCGACGGGTCCGGAGGCCCGGGCCGACGCCGAGGCCCGCGCGCTGGCCGACGCCCTGCGGGAGGCCCGCGGACTGCTGGGCTGATCGGACGACCCTCTAAATCCGAGGCATTGCAACGAGGAAGGATTGACGCATGACCGAGATTTCCGCGCCGACCGAGGACAAGGGCTTCGGCCCCGCCGCCGAGGCGAAGGCGGCGCTCGCCGCTTTCACGAGCGACTTCAAAAGTTTCCAGAACCGTATCGAGGCCCGCATGAAGACCCAGGAAGACCGGCTGGCGGCGATGGACCGCAAATCCGCCGCGCGCCCCGCGCTCGCCATGTCGAGCGAGGCGCAGTGCCCGCACGCCAAGGCGCTCTCCAGCTATCTGCGCGCCGGCGACGAGAGCGCGCTGCGCGAGGTGGTCATCGAGCGCAAGGGGCTGACCACCGGCGTGGGCTCGGAAGGCGGCTTCCTCGCCGATCCGCAGACCAGCGGGCGCGTCGCGAGCCTGCTCAGCAATCGCGGCGCGTCGATCCGCTGCACGGCCAACGTCGTGCGCGTGGAGGCGGCGTCCTATGAGGCGCTGGTCGATCGCGGCGCATTCGGTGGGGACTGGGTGGCCGAGAGCGATACGGCGGGCGAGACCGTCGCGGGCGCGTTCGAGCGGATCACGATCCCGCTTCACGAACTCGCCGCCATGCCGAGGGCGTCACAGCGGCTGATCGAGGACTCGGCCTTCGACGTCGAGGGCTGGCTGATCGATTGCGTTGTCGAGAAATTCGCCGCCGCCGAGGCCGAGGCGTTCATCTCCGGCGATGGTTTGCACAAGCCCCGCGGAGTGCTCGACTATCCTATGGTCGCCCAGAGCGCCTGGGCGTGGGGGTCGATCGGCTACGTCCCGACCGGCTCGGACGGCGGGCTCGACATCGCCGAACCCGCCGATGCGATCATCGACCTGATTTATGCGCTCGGCGCGCGCTACCGGGCGAACGCGGCCTTCGTGATGAACTCGCGCACCGCGGCGATGGTGCGCAAGATGAAGGACGCCGACGGGCGTTTCCTGTGGGCGGAGCGCACGCGGGTCGATCAGCCCGCGACGCTTATGGGCCATCAGGTCGTGATCTGCGAGCATATGCCCGAGCCGGTTCCGGGGGCGACGCCCATCGCCTTCGGCGACTTCAAGTCGGGCTACACCGTGGTCGAACGCCCGGATGTGCGGATCCTGCGCGACCCGTATTCGGCAAAGCCGCATGTGCAGTTCTACGTCTCCCAGCGGATCGGCGGGGCGGTGACGGATTTCTCGGCGATCAAGCTGCTTCGCTTCTCGGCGACCTGACGATGACGGAAGGGGCGGGTCGCGCGTCGGCCCGCCCGCGTCGCCCTGTTTTCTCGTCGAGCGGAGAGAGAGCATGCTCACAGAACTGGAGCGGCCCGCGGTCGCCCCCGGCCATATCGGCGCGCTGGCCGAACGTCTGCGCCTGCCCTCCGGCTTCGCGGACGACGCGCAGACGGAGCCGTTGCTTGCACGCTGCCTTGAATTCGCGACGGCGCTGGTCGAGCGCCTGAGCGGGCGAGCGATGGCCCAGCGGCGCTTCCGCCTGTCGGTACGGCGCTGGAACGTCGCCGGGCGCTGCGAGATCCCGATCGCACCGGTGCGCCAGATCGAGGGTATCGGGCTGGTCGACGCGGCGGCGCTGCGAACCGATCTCGACGTGGAGAGCGTCCAGATCGACGGGCTGCGCTTTCCTGGCGTTTTGTCGGCGCGCGGCGGGGGCGGGCTTCCGCCGATCCCCAAGGGCGGACTCGCCGAGATCGACATGACCGCGGGGTTCGGGCCGGACTGGCGCGACGCGCCGGTCGATCTGCGCGAAGCGCTGCTGATGATCGCAGCGACCTCGTTCGAAGCGCCTGAGGCCGCGCAACCGCCGCTCGGGGCGCTGCGGCTCATCGAGCCCTATCGGAGGCTGCGGCTGTGAAGCGGCGGATGGCCCTTGAGGCGTTCGAAGACGCGCCGGACGGCGGCGGCGGGTCCGCGGGGTTCTGGCGCGCGCTCGGCTGGCACTGGGCGGAGCTGCGCGCGGTGTCGGCGCGCGACGCGCGGGTCGGCGAAGTCCTGCGCGCGGAGGTCTCGCATCGGGTGACCGTGCGATGGCGACCGGACGGCGCGCCGTCGCGTCCGACGGCGAAACAGCGGTTTCGCGAGGGTGGACGGGTCTTCGACATCGTGGCGGTCGCGGAGGCGGACGACAAGGCCCGCGCGCTGACCTGCTGGGTGACAGAGGGAGTTGCGGGATGAGTTGCGCCTACTCCTGGCCGCTGCAGCAGGCGCTTCATGGCGCGCTGTCGGCGCGGCCCGAACTTTCGGCGCTGGTCGGCGGCCGCATCCATGACGAGGCGCCGGCCGACGACGCGCTGATCGGCGATGACGCGGCGTGGGTGCTGCTCGGCGATGAACAGGTCAGCCCCTGGGCGACGGCGAGCGACGCCGGCGCCGCGCATATCGTGACGCTGTCGGTGATCTCGACGCATCGGGGCTTCGCCGTGGCCAAGCAGGTCGCAGGGGCGGTGTGCGAGGTCGCCCTCGGGCCGCTGAAGCTGAGCCGGGGTCGGGTGGTGAACGCCGGTTTTCTCGGGGCGAAGACCCGGCGTCTGGCGGCGGGGCCGGCGCGGCGGATCGATCTGCGCTTTCGCATCGTGATCGAAGATCAGGCCTGAACGAAGGGGAACAGCCATGGCGGCGCAGAAGGGCAAGGATCTGCTGGTGAAGCTAAGCGCCGACGGGGGCGCGAGCTTCGAGACGGTGGCGGGGCTGCGGGCGACGCGGATCGCGCTGAATGCCGCGAGCGTCGACGCGACGACTGCGGACAGCGCCGGTCGCTGGCGAGAACTGCTGGCGGGCGCCGGAGTGAAATCGGCCGCGGTCTCGGGGGCGGGGCTGTTCAAGGACGCGGCTTCCGACGCGGCGCTGCGGGCGGCGTTCTTCGACGCGGCGACGCCGATTCTCCAGCTGGCGATCCCGGATTTCGGGGTGATCGAAGGGCCGTTCCAGATCGCGGCTCTGGAGTATTTCGGCGCGCACGACGGCGAAGCGGCGTTCGAGATGAGCCTCGTCTCCGCCGGCGCGCTCCAGTTCACGGCGCTTTGACCATGGCCAATCCGCTGCACGGGGAAGTGGAGATCGTCGCGGATGGGCGGCGGCGGGTGCTGCGACTGAGCCTCGGGGCGCTGGCCGCGCTCGAGGCGGAGCTCAACTGCGAAGGGTTGGTCGAACTGGCCGGGCGCTTCGAGCGCGGCGGCGTGCGGGCGGACGACGTGATCGCCGTGCTGGCCGCGGGGTTTCGCGGCGCGGGCGACGAGGCGGCGGCGCTTGAAGTCGCCCAGATGCGGTTCGAGGGCGGCGCGCTCGGGGCGACGAAGGTCGCTGCGCGGCTTTTGTCGGCGGCTTTCACCGGCGAGGCGTGATGGCGACGCGGGTGGATTGGCGGGCGCTTGCGGCGCTCGGGCTGGGACGGTTGCGTCTGGCGCCCGCGGTGTTCTGGGCGATGACGCCCTACGAACTCGACTGCGCGGCGCAGGGCGCGTTCGGCGCGGCGCAGGCGCCGCTAGGGCGGTCCGATCTCAACCAGCTTATGGCGTTGCACCCCGATTGCAAAAAGGAGAACGTCTGTGGAGACGGATGAGACCGGCGCCGGATGGGGCGGCGATACGGGCGAAGGTCTGCGCGCGGCGGCCGCGGAACTGGCGGGGCTCGACCGCGCGGCGCGGGAGCTGTCGCAGAGCGTCGGGACTGGTCTGCGGGGCGCGCTGGAGCAGGCGGCGCTCGGCGGGCGCAGATTCTCGGACAGCCTGCGGGCGGTCGCGTCGGAACTGGCCCGCACGGCGCTGCGGGGGGCGCTGACCCCGGTGCAGAACGCGGTCGGCGCTGGCGTCGAGGGGCTGATGCGGCAGGGCGCGGCGGCGCTGGTCGGCGCGGCGGGGTTTCGCGACGGCGCGGCGTTCTCGGCGGGGCGGGTGCGCGCCTTCGCGCAGGGCGGCGTCGTGCAGGGGCCGCATGTCTTCGCGATGCCGGGCGGGCTCGGGATGATGGGCGAGGCGGGTCCCGAGGCGATCCTGCCGCTCGCGCGCGGGGCCGACGGACGGCTCGGCGTGCGGGGCGGCGGCGGGGGCGGATCGGTTCAGGTGACGATCAACATCGCGACGCCCGACGTGGCGGGGTTCGAGCGCTCGCGCGCGCAGATCTCGGCGTCGGTCGCGCGGGCGGTGGATGCGGCGCGCAGGCGGATGTGACATGGCGGAGAATTTCCACGAAGTCCGGTTTCCGGCGTCGTTGTCCTTCGGGTCGACCGGCGGTCCGGAACGGCTGACCGAGATCGTGACGCTGGCGAGCGGCCATGAGGAGCGGAATGCGCGCTGGGCGCATGGGCGGCGGCGTTACGATGCCGGGCTGGGGTTGCGCAGTCTCGACGACGTGCATGCGACGATCGCCTTCTTCGAGGCGCGGATGGGACGGCTCTACGGTTTTCGCTGGCGCGACTGGAGCGACTCGAAATCCTGCGCGCCCTCTGGCCAGCCGACGCCGCTCGATTGCGGGATCGGGGTTGGCGACGGCGCGCGGGTCGCGTTCCAGCTGTGCAAGACCTATGCGTCGGGGCCCGCCGTCTATGAGAGGCCCATCGCGAAGCCGGTCGCAGGAACCGTCCGCATCGCAGTCGCCGGGGTGGAGTTGGCCGATGGGTCCGAGTTCGCCCTAGACCCGACGACCGGGCAGGTGACGCTCGCCTCGGCGCCGGGTCCCGGCGAGACCGTGACGGCGGGGTTCGAATTCGACGTGCCGGTGCGGTTCGACACGGACCGCATCGCCGTCAATCTGGCGGCTTTCGAGGCGGGCGAAATTCCCTCGATTCCCATCGTGGAGGTGCGGGTCTGATGCGCGCGATCGACGAGGCGCTGCAGGCCCGGCTCGACAGCGGGGCGACCACGCTGTGCGATTGCTGGCGCATTCTCCGGGCGGACGGCGCGGCGTTCGGCTTCACCGACCATGACGAGGCGGTGACGTTCGACGGGCTCGTCCATGCGCCGGGCGGGTTCCGCGCCAGCGCGCAGGAGACGGCGACGGGGCTGTCGGTGGACAATCTGCGGGTGCATGGCGCGCTGAGTTCGGAGGCGATCTCCGAGGCCGAGATCGCGGCGGGGCGCTATGACGGGGCCATCGTCGAGCGCTGGCTGGTCGACTGGCGCGCGCCGGAACTAAGAGCGCTGCTGTTCAAGGGGCGGATCGGCGAGGTCGCGCGGGCGGGCGCGGCGTTCTCGGCGGAAGTCGAGGGGCTTGGCGCGGCGCTGAACGCGCCGATCGGGCGGGTCTATCAGCCCCTGTGCGACGCCGATTTCGGCGATGCGCGCTGCGGGGTCGATGTGGCGGCGCGCGGACTGCTGGGCGCGGGCGTCGTCTCGGCGGTCGGGAGCGACGGCGGCTTCTTCGTCTCGGGACTCGAGGGGCGTCCGGCTCGGTTCTTCGAGCGGGGCCTCCTGCTTTGGACGAGCGGCGCGAACGCCAGGTCTCGCGGCTTGGTCGCCGCGCATGAGGTCGAAGAGACGGGCGCGCGTTTGGCGCTGCGGAGCGGCTTCGGAGCGCCTGTCGCGGTCGGCGACGCGTTCACGGTCGCGGCCGGCTGCGACAAGCGCATGGAGACCTGTCGCGACCGCTTCGCCAACCTGCTCAACTTCCGAGGATTTCCGCATTTGCCCGGCGAGGACTGGCTGCTGGCCGGGGCGGGCGGTTCGGCGGGCGACGATGGCGGGTCGATGAATGGCTGAGGGCGCGGCCTTTCGCGCGCAGGCGTTGGCGGAGGCCCGGAGCTGGATCGGGACGCCGTTTCATCACGGGGCGAGCGCGCGAGGCGCAGGGGCGGATTGCCTCGGCCTGATCCGCGGGGTCTGGCGGGCGCTGTTCGGCGCGGAAGCGGAGATCCCGCAGCCCTACGCGCCTGGTTTCGCCGACAGCGATCCGTCGGGGCGGTTGCGCGAGGGGCTGGCGCGGCATCTCGACGAGATCGCGATCGCGCAGGCCGCGCCGGGCGACGTGCTGCTGCTGCGACTGCGGCTCGGCGGACCGGCGCAACATGTGGGCGTTCTCGGCGCGCGGGGCGTTGGCGAGGGGACGCTGATCCACGCCTTTTGCGGGCGCGGGGTGACCGAGTCGCCGCTCGGCCGGCCCTGGCGCGCGCGCATCGACGCGGCGTTCCGGTTTCCTGAGAGAGTGTGAGCACATGGCGACGCTTCTTCTGTCGGCGGCGGGGGCCGCGCTCGGCGGCGCCGCTGGTGGCGCGCTCGGCGGCGGGGTCGCAGCGCTTGGCTCGGCGGCGCTCGGGCGCGCGGTGGGGGCTGTCGCGGGCGCGGCGATCGACCAGCAGCTGCTCGGCGCAGGCGGGCGGGCTGTGGCGACGCCCTCGCTCGACTCGCTGCGCGTGCAAGGGGTGCGGGAGGGCGCGCCCATCGGCATGGCGTTCGGGCGGACGCGGATTGCGGGCGCAGTGATCTGGGCGAGCAGGTTCCGAACGATCGACAGTTCGCGGCGCTTCGGGGGCAAGGGCTCGGGCGCGCGGGTCAGCCAGCGCAGCATAACCCTGGGGCTCGCCATCGGGTTGTGCGAAGGCCCGATCGAGCGGATCGGGCGGGTTTGGGCGGACGGCCGGCTGCTGAATGTCCGGGATGTCGCGATGCGTCTGCATCGGGGCGAGGAGGATCAGCTCCCCGATCCGCTGATCGCCGCGGTCGAGGGGGCGGAGGCCGCGCCTGCCTATCGGGGCCTCGCTTACCTGGTGTTCGAGGAGTTCGATCTCGCACCCTATGGCGAGCGGGTTCCGCAATTCTCGGTCGAGGTGTTCCGCCTGCCAAGTGTCGAGCGCGGGAAGGGGAGGGCCTTTCCTCCGGCGGTTCGCGATCTGGTCGAGGCGGTGGCGCTGTCGCCGGGTTCGGGCGAGGCGGTTCTCGCGACCGAAATCGTGCGGCGGCGGCTCGATCCGGGGGTGTCGAAGGCGGAAAACGTCAACTCGGTCGACGGACGGCCCGATCTGCTGGTCGCGCTCGACCAGCTGGAGGAGGCGGCGCCGGCGTGCCGGTCGGTCTCGCTGGTGGTGAGCTGGTTCGGCGACGATCTGCGCTGCGGGCGGTGTTCGATCTCGCCTGCGGTGGAGGAGCGCGAGAAGCGCACCGAGCCGCGCGACTGGCGGGTCGGTGGGATCGGGCGGGCGGAGGCGCGGCTGGTCGGGCGCGACGGGGCGGGGCGGCCGGTGTTCGGCGGAACGCCGTCGGATGCGAGCGTGGCGCAGGCGCTGAACGAGTTGAGGCGGCGCGGGCTGAAGGCGATGTTCTATCCCTTCATTCTGATGGATGTCACTCCAGGCTCCGGGCTGCCCGATCCATATGGCGCGGCGGAACAGCCGGCATATCCGTGGCGCGGGCGCATCACCTTGGAGCTCGCGCCGGGGCGGCCGGGCTCCAGCGATCAGACGGCAGCGGCGGAAGCGGAGGTTGCGGCGTTTTTCGGAGCGGCGCAGGTGGGGGATTTCGTCGCCGATGGCGATGCGCTGCGTTATGTGGGGCCGCCGGAGTGGTCGCTGCGGCGGTTCGTGCTGCACTACGCGCATCTGTGCGCGCTGACGGGCGGGGTCGACGCCTTCTGCATCGGTTCGGAACTGCGCGGGCTGACGACGATCCGCTCGGCGCGGGCGCGCTATCCGGCGGTCGAGGCGCTGCGCGCGCTTGCTCGGGACGTGCGGACGATCCTGGGACCGGATGTGCGTCTGACCTATGCGGCGGACTGGTCGGAGTATTTCGGCCATCATCCGCAGGACGGGTCGGGCGACGCGATCTTTCACCTCGATCCGCTCTGGGCCGATCCGGCGATCGACGCTGTCGGCGTCGACAACTACATGCCGTTGACGGATTGGCGGGACGGCCCGGCGCATCTCGACGCGCAGGAGGCTCGGTCGATCTATGAGCTGGACTATCTGCGGAGCCGGATCGAGGGCGGCGAGGGGTTCGACTGGCACTATGCCTCCGAGGCCGATCGCGCCGCGCAGGTGCGCAGCCCCATCCTCGACGGCGCGTATGGCGAGGACTGGATTTTCCGATTCAAGGACATCCGGTCATGGTGGAGCCAGCCCCATCACGACCGCATCGGCGGGGTGCGCGACAGCGCGCCCACGGCGTGGGCGCCCGGGAGCAAGCCGATCTGGTTCACGGAGATCGGCTGCGCTTCGGTCGACAAGGGCGCCAATCAGCCGAACCTGTTCGTCGATCCGAAATCCTCGGAAAGCCGCCTGCCGGCCTTCTCGACCGGCGCGCGCGACGATCACATGCAGGCGCGTTTCCTCCAGGCGGTGTTGGGATATTGGCGCGATGCCGCGAACAATCCCGAAGCGGCTCTCTATGATGGCCGCATGGTGGAGACTGCGGCGACCCATGTCTGGACTTGGGACGCGCGGCCCTGGCCGGATTTTCCTGAGCGCCTCGACGTGTGGAGCGACGGGGCCAACCACGCGCTCGGGCATTGGGCGACCGGGCGACTCGGGGCCGCCGATCTCGCCGAGGTCGTCGCGGAAATCTGCGCGGCGGCGGGGGTCGTCGATATCGACGTGGCGGAGCTCCAGGGAGCGGTGACCGGTTACGCGTTTCCCGCCGGCGCGACGGCGAGGCAGGCGCTGCAACCTCTAATGACTGCGTTCGGCTTCGACGCGATCGAAAGCGGCGGGCGGGTGCGCTTCACGATGCGGCCAGCTACGTCGGCGACGCGGATCGAGGCGGCGGACTGCGTCGCGCCGGAAGGGCGGGGCGGGGGCGAGGGATCAGTCCGACTCACTCGGAGCGCGGCGCTCGACGCGCCGGCGGCGGTGCGGCTCTCCTATCCGGATGCGGCGGCGCAATACGAACTGGCCACAGTCGAGGCGCGCAATCCGACCTGCGGGGCCGGGCGGGTCGAGGCTGTTGACACGGCTGTGGTGCTCGACGGCGGGCGGGCCCGGGCGCTGGCTGAGCGGTGGCTGGACGCGGCGTCGGCGGCGCGCGAGCGGCTCGACTGCGCGTTGCCGCCGTCGGCGCTTCGGCTCGAGCCGGGCGATGCGGTGCGCTTCGGCGATGCGGTCTATCGGATCGACGAGGCGTCGGAGCGCGGCGGGCGCGACGTGGTCGCCACGCGCTGCGACGACGGCGCGGCCTGTGCCGCGACGTCCGAGGCGCCGGCGCGGCGGGCGCCGCCGCGGTTGGCGTTGCGGGAGCCGGCGGAGGTCCTCGCATTCGAGGCGCCCGCGCTGTTCGCGGAAGCTGCGGGCGATGCGCTCGCGCTCGCCGCCTTTGCCGAGCCCTGGCCCGGCGAGATGGCGGTCTACGCCAGCGAGGACGGGGAAGACTGGCGGGCCATCGCTGGCGTATCGCGCGCGGCGGTGATGGGCGAACTTGTCGAGCCGATGGCGGCGGCGGCGCCCGGGCGGCTCGCGCCGGGGCCGCAGTTGGAGCTGCGTCTCTATGGTGGCACGCTCGAGAGCCTGTCCTCGGCGCGGATGCTGGCGGGAGGCAATCTCGCGGCGATCCGTGCGCCGGGTGCGGAAATCTGGGAGCTCGTGCAGTTCGCAAGCGCGGAGCTGCTCGGTCCGCGCCGCTACCGGCTGTCGGACGTCCTGCGGGGGCAGGCGGGGACCGACGCCGCAGCGGCGCAAATCGCGCCTGTCGGCTCGCGGTTCCTGCTGCTCGACGCGGCGGTTCTTCGCCTGGGAGTTCCGGCGGCGCAGCGCGGCGCGCCGATGCGGCTGCGAGTCGGGGCGGCGCATCTTCGCGTGGACGATCCCGCCTTCGTGGAGGTCGCGGCGACGGCGACGGGGGCATCTGCGGGGCCGCTCGCCCCGGCGCAGCTGCGTGCGGAGGTCCAGGCGGACGGCGCCCTGGCGGCGCGGTGGGTTGCGCGCCGACGGGGCGATGCGGATGTCTGGGCCGATGGCGAAGATGCGGCGGCGGGATCGGAGTCTTTCCTGGTGCAGGTCTGGCGCGATGGCGCTCTCGCGGTCGAGGCGCTCGCTGGATCGCCCCTTTTCGTCTGGCGTCCCGAGACGGCGTTTGCGCCGGGCGAGGTTTGGGAAATCGCGGTCGCGGAACTGGCGGACCGGCGTGTCGCCGGACCTGAAACGAGAGCGGTGATCGATGTCTGAGACGCGGCATTTCAAGGCGCCTTTCCTTGCGGCGGGGCAGGCGCAGAAGCATGTGACGGTCAACGAGGCGCTGGCGCGGATCGACGCGCTCGCCGCCCCCAAAGCGCTCAGCCGAATGCGGTCCGACCCTCCGCCGGCGCCGCAGGACGGCGATCTGTACATCGTTGGCGCGGCGGCCAGCGGCGCGTGGAACGGGGCGGAAGGCGCCTTCGCGCTTTACGACAATGGCGGGTGGCGGCTGGTCGCGCCGAGCGCCGGGACGGAGGCCTGGGTCCTCGACGAGGGGGTGCGACTCGCGCATGACGGCGCGGGCTGGACGGAGGCGCAGGGCGCCTGGGCGCTCGGGGCGGGATGCCGCTTCGGCGTGAGCGTTGCGGATCATCTCGTCGCGGCGGGCGCGGCGTCGACGACGGCGCCGCTGATCCCCGCGAAGTCCGTCGTCTTCGGAGTGACGGCGCGGGTTCTCGCGCCGTTGTCGGGGGCGGGGTTGACGTCGTGGCGGCTCGGCGTTCCGGACGGACCGGGGCGCTATGGCGCCGGCTACGGGATCGAGCTGAACGCCTATGCGGACGGTCTCACATCCGGGCCGCTGACCTATTACGAGGCGACGCCGCTGATGCTGGAGGCGGAGGGCGGCGACTTCGCCTCGGGGACGATCCGGCTGGCGGTGCACCACCTCGTGCTGGTTCCGCCGAGGGCCGTATGATGGATGCTGCGGACGACCCGACGCTGGAAGACCTGCTGGCGGTGGCGCGCTTCGGCCATGCCTTCGCGGGTTCTCGCGCGGGGGTCGATCTGACGGCGGCGATGCGGGCGGTGCGTCGGCGCGCATTGATCGCCGGACGGCATCGCGCGGCGCGTGGTGCGGCGCATCCTCGGTTCGGGGACGGTTCGATCTCGGCGGCGAGCGCTCTGGCCTTGCGGGCGCTCGGCGTTCGAGAGGGGGAGATCGTGCGCTTTCGCGACCTCATTCCGGCGCTCGGGGCCGCTTGCGCGGTCTGGGGCGAGCAGCGCGGGCAATGCATTTCCAATGGAGAGAATCATGGAATCGATTATCGGAATTATAGGCGCGATCCATGCGCATCCTGAGATTCTGGTTGATGCGTGTTTCGCGCTGATCGCGCTCGCTTCGCTCGTGACGGCGGTCACGCCGACGCCGCGCGACGACGCCTTCGTGGGCAAACTCTACAAGATCGTCGAGGCGCTGGCGCTGAACATCGGGCGCGCCAAGGACTTGCCGCCAAACCGCACCCCTGCGCCCTGATCGCGCAGGGCCGCAGGGTTGATTTGCGGCCCTCGACGCCCGATTTTGCGGGCTACGCAGGACGGGGGAGGCGATGTCGGAACGGAAGCTCCGCGAGGCTTCGATACGGGCGGTCGATCCCGTATGGAGCGCGATACGCGACGAGGCCGCGGCGATGGCGGCGGCCGAACCTTTGGTGGCGAGCCTCGTCCATGAGGTGATCCTCCACCACGACTCGCTCGAGGCGGCGCTGAGCTATCGGCTGGCGCAGAAGCTGGGCGATACTGAACTCCCCCAGATGCTGCTGCGCGAACTGGCCGAGGAGGCGTTCGCACAGGATCCCGAGATCGGCGTGGCGGTCCGCGCCGACATCGTCGCCGTGCGTGAGCGCGATCCCGCATGCCATCGCTTCATCGACCCGGTGCTGTTCTTCAAGGGTTTCCAAGGGCTGACGGCGCAGCGGGTCGCACATTCGCTGTGGCGGGCGGACAGACGCGACCTCGCGCTGTTCATCCAGATGCGGATGTCGGAGCGGTTCTCAACCGACATTCACCCCGGAGCGCGCATCGGCAAGGGCGTGATGATCGACCATGCGCACGCCATCGTCATCGGCGAAACGGCGGTCGTCGGCGACGACGTTTCGATGCTGCATGACGTCACGCTCGGCGGCACCGGCAAGGCGGACGGCGATCGCCACCCCAAGATCGGCGTTGGCGTGCTGATCGGTGCGGGGGCGAAGATCCTCGGGAACATCACGGTCGGCGCGCACAGCCGGGTCGCGGCGGGGTCGGTCGTGCTGCAGGATGTGCCTCCCTGCAAGACAGTCGCGGGCGTGCCGGCCCGGGTGGTGGGGGATGCGGGGTGCGCGCATCCCTCGCACAGCATGAACCACAATCTGCGAGACTAAGCCGCCGCACGCGTCCGCTCGGCGGCTCCTCGCCATGCGATCAGGCGAGCATCGATAGGGGCTCTTCCAGCCTCTCCTTGACGCTCTGCAGGAATTGCGCGCCCAGCGCCCCGTCGATGACGCGATGATCGACGGAGAGCGTGACCGACATCACCGTTGCGGTCTCGACGCGGTCCTCGCGCGCGATGGGTTTGCGCACGCCGGCGCCGACAGCGAGGATCGCGGCGTGGGGCGGATTGATGACCGCGTCGAAATTGTCGATCCCGAACATCCCGAGATTGGAGATCGCGAAGGCCCCGCCCTGATACTCCTGCGGCGCGAGCTTGCGTGACCGCGCGCGGGCGGCGAGGTCCTTCATCGCGTCCGACACGGCGGAAAGGGAAAGACGGTCGGCGTTGCGGATCACCGGGGTGAACAGCCCGCCCTCGACCGCGACCGCGACGGCGAGATCGACTTCGGCGAAGCGCAGGATGCGATCCCCCGCCCAGACCGCGTTGCAAGCTCCATGCTCTGCGAGCGCGAGGGCGCAGGCCTTGATGATGAAGTCGTTGACCGAGACCTTCACGCCGCGCGACGCCAGCTTGGCGTTGATCTGGCCACGCAGAGCCAGGAGCGCGTCGAGTTCGATGTCTCGACGCAGGTAGAAATGGGGTATGGTCTGCTTGGCCTCGGTGAGGCGGGCGGCGACCGTCTTGCGCATGCCGTCGAGCGCCACCTCCTCGAAGGGGCGGTCGGCATAAAGACGCTTGACCGCCTCGGCGGAGGGAGCCGACGCAACGGCGGGCGCGCTCGCTGCGGTGGGCGCTGGCGCGGCGACGCTCGGAAGCGGCTGAGCCGGTTTGGGCTGTGCGACGGGCGAGGCGGACTCGACGTCGCGTCTGACGATGCGCCCGTTCGGGCCGCTTCCTGCGATCGCGCCAAGGTCGAGACCCTTCGCGGCGGCGATCCGGCGCGCCAGAGGAGAAGCGGCGACGCGAGCGCCGTTCACGGCGCGCGAACTCTGCGGCGACGCGGTCGCCGGCGTGGCTGCTGACGCGGGAGGGGCCGAAGGGGCCGCAGGGACGTCGCCCACCTCGGTCTCGCCCTCTTCGAGCAGCAGGGCGATGGGCGTGTTGACCTTCACGCCGCTCGATCCCTCCGCGACGAGCAGTTTGCCCACGATCCCTTCATCGACCGCCTCGACTTCCATCGTAGCCTTGTCGGTCTCGATCTCGGCGATCACGTCGCCGGCGCTGACGCGGTCGCCTTCCTTGATCAGCCATTTCGCGAGCGCGCCTTCCTCCATGGTCGGGGACAGCGCGGGCATCGTCACCTGTATCGACATGTCCGTCGCTCCTCAGCGGTAGCAGACGGCGCGCGCCGCCTCGATCACTTCGGCGGTCGTCAAGAGCGCGAGCTTCTCCAGATTCGCCGCGTAAGGCATCGGAACGTCCTTGCCTGCGAGGCTGAGCACCGGCGCGTCGAGATCGTCGAAGGCCTCGCGCATCAGCACGGCTGCGACATGCTCGCCGATGGCGCCCACCGGCCACCCTTCCTCGACCGTGATGCAGCGATTGGTCCGGCGGACCGACTCCACGACAGTGTCGGTGTCCATCGGGCGCAGGCTTCGAAGGTCGATCACCTCAGCTTCCAGCCCGTCCTTCGCCAGTGCTTCGGCTGCGGCGAGCGCGTAGGTCATGCCGATCCCGAAGCTGACGATGGTCAGGTCGTCGCCGCGCCTGGCGATCCGGGCCTTGCCGATCGGCACCGTGAAGTCGTCGAGCTGCGGAACGTCGAAGGACTTTCCGTAGAGAATCTCGTTCTCCAGGAAGATGACCGGATTGGGGTCGCGGATCGCGCTCTTGAGCAGCCCCTTCGCGTCCGACGCCGAGTAGGGCATCACGACCTTCAGGCCCGGGATATGGGCGAACCACGCCGCGTAACATTGGCTGTGCTGGGCGGCGACGCGTGCCGCCGCGCCGTTGGGGCCGCGGAACACGATGGGGCAGCCCATCTGGCCGCCGGACATGTAGAGCGTCTTGGCGGCGGAGTTGATGATCTGATCCATCGCCTGCATGGCGAAGTTGAACGTCATGAACTCCACGATGGGCCGCAGACCGCCGAAGGCCGCGCCGACGCCGATCCCGGCGAAGCCATGTTCGGTGATCGGGGTGTCGACGACGCGTTTCGAACCGAACTCGTCGAGCAGCCCCTGGGTGATCTTGTAGGCGCCCTGATACTCGGCGACTTCCTCCCCCATGACGAAAACGGTCGGGTCGCTGCGCATCTCCTCGGCCATCGCGTCGCGCAGCGCTTCGCGCACGGTCTGGGGCTTGAACGCGGTTCCCTCGGGGACTTCGGGTTCGAGCGGAGCGACCGCGCGCGGGGTCGCCGGCGCTGCGGGCGCCGCCGCGGCTGGCGCGGGGGCCGCCTTTGGCGCAGGCGCCGCCGAGGGCGCCTCGTCGCCCTCGAGCCGTGCGATCGGCGTGTTGACCTTCACACCGCTGGCGCCTTCGGCCACGAGAAGCTCGGCGATCACGCCCTCGTCCACCGCCTCCACTTCCATTGTCGCCTTGTCGGTCTCGATCTCGGCGATGACGTCGCCGGCCTTCACCGCGTCTCCGGATTTGACGATCCAGCGCGCGAGCGTGCCTTCCTCCATGGTCGGAGAGAGGGCGGGCATCAGAATGTCGATGGGCATCGCTGCTCTTCCCCTCAGGCCTGCGCGTAGATGTCGGTCCAGAGCTCGGCTTCGTCCGGCTCGGGGCTCTCCTGAGCGAAAGTCGCGGCGTCGTTGACCTGCGCCTTCACTTCCCTGTCGATCTCCTTGAAGCGCTCCTCCTCGACGCCCATTGCCAGAAGCAGGGCGCGCACATGCTCGATGGGGTCCTTCTCCTCGCGCATCTTCGTCACTTCCTCGCGGGTGCGGTATTTCGCGGGGTCCGACATCGAGTGACCGCGATAGCGGTAGGTGTTCATCTCGAGGATGTAGGGGCCCTTGCCCGAGCGGCAGTGATCAAGCGCCTTCTCCCCCGCCGCCTTGACCGCCACGAAGTCCATCCCGTCCACCGCCTCGCCGGGGATCGAGAAGGCTGCGCCGCGCGTGTAATAGGCCGGCGTGGAGGACGAGCGCGCCACCGAAGTCCCCATCGCGTACTTGTTGTTCTCGATCACGAAGATCACCGGCAACGCCCAGAGCGCGGCCATGTTGAAGCTTTCGTAGACCTGACCCTGATTTGCCGCCCCGTCGCCGAAATAGACGAGGCTGACCTTGCCGTTCTCCAGATACTTGTTCGCGAAGCCGAGGCCCGCGCCGAGCGGGACCTGCGCGGCGACGATCCCGTGGCCGCCGAAGAAGTGCTTCTCGCGGCTGAACATGTGCATCGAGCCGCCCTTGCCCTTGGAATAGCCCCCGGCGCGCCCCGTGAGTTCGGCCATCACGCCCTTGGGGTCCATGCCGCAGGCGAGCATGTGGCCGTGGTCGCGATAGGAGGTCGTCGTCTGGTCGCCGTCCTCGGTCGCCGCCGTCAGCCCGACCACCACCGCCTCCTGCCCGATATAGAGATGGCAGAAGCCGCCGATCAGCCCCATGCCGTAGAGCTGGCCCGCCTTCTCCTCGAAGCGGCGGATCAGCAGCATGTCGCGATAGGCCTTTAAAAGGTCGTCCTGCGACGGCTCGGCCGCTTTCCTGGTCCGGCGTGTGGCCACGGTCGGCTCCTCCCCTCGATGTTCACGGCGCTGCGGCCGCTTCCGTTGTTGAGATTAAGGGATAACCCGCCGGCGCGAAACGGGGTGCGCTGTTGCGTCCTTCAGGGAAGGCGGATCTCGTCGGATCGCATCAGCCCGAGCACGGCGCGGGCGCGCTCGTCGAGGAGGTCCAGATCGAGCGCGCTCGCGCTCAGCCCCGCCGTCAGTGTCTCGAGCTGGGCGCGCTCGGCGCGCAGCGCGGCGAGGTCCTCGACCAGCGCCGCGCGCTCGGCTTCGATCTCCATGAGCGCGAAAACCCCGTAATCTCCCTGAATGGCGTAATGCGCGAAGTTCACGACCGCGACGAAAACCAGCAGGAGCGCCGCGCCGTCGATCAGGCGCAAACGACCGGCCTCATGTTCTGGTTCGGGCATGCGCGCTCTCCGAATTCACGCCCCGACTATGCCGTGCGCCGCCGGTGCGGCAAAGCGATTTCGGCGCGGATGCTCACCCCCGCAAGATATCGCGCCCGGCGAAGATCGCGCTGTCGCCGAGATCCTGCTCGATGCGGATCAGCTGGTTGTATTTCGCCAGCCGGTCCGACCGCGCGAGCGAGCCGGTCTTGATCTGCCCGCAATTCGTCGCGACGGCGAGGTCGGCGATCGTGCTGTCCTCGGTCTCGCCGGAGCGGTGCGACATCACCGCCGTGTAGCTCGCGCGATGCGCCGTCTCGACCGCGTCGAGCGTCTCCGACAGCGAGCCGATCTGGTTGACCTTCACCAGGATCGAGTTGCCGCAGCTCTCCTCGATCCCGCGCACCAGCCGCTCGGTGTTGGTGACGAACAGGTCGTCGCCGACGAGCTGGATGCGGTCGCCGAGGCGCTGCGTCAACGTCGCCCAGCCCTCCCAGTCGTCCTCCGCCATCCCGTCCTCGATCGACAGGATCGGATAATCGTCGCACAGCGCCGCGAGATAATCGGCCAACTCCGCCGAATTCAGCGCCTTGCCTTCGCCGTCGAGGCGGTAGAGCCCGTCGCGGTAGAATTCGGTCGAGGCGGCGTCCAGCGCGAGGAACACGTCGTCGCCGGGCTTGTAGCCGGCCTTCTCCACCGCCTTCATGATGAAGCCGAGCGCGTCGCGGGTGCCGGCGAGGTTGGGCGCGAAGCCGCCCTCGTCGCCGACATTGGTGTTGTGGCCGGCCGCCGCCAGCTCCTTGCGCAGCGTGTGGAAAATCTCCGAGCCCATCCGCACCGCGTCGGCCACAGTGTCGGCGCCGACCGGCATCACCATGAACTCCTGCACGTCGATGGGGTTGTCGGCATGCACGCCGCCATTGACGATGTTCATCATCGGCACCGGCAGCGTGCGGGCCGACACGCCGCCGACATAGCGGTGCAGCGGCAGGCCGACGCTCTGCGCCGCCGCCTTCGCCACCGCGAGGCTCACCCCGAGGATCGCGTTGGCGCCGAGGCGCGACTTGTTGCGCGTGCCGTCGAGGTCGATCATCGCCTGATCGATCATCAGCTGGCGCGTGGCGTCCACGCCCGCCAGCGCCTCGAAGATCTCCCCGTTGACCGAGGCGACCGCGTTCAGCACGCCCTTGCCGCCGTAGCGGTCGCCGTCGCCGTCGCGCAGCTCGACCGCCTCATGGGCGCCGGTCGAGGCGCCCGACGGCACGGCGGCGCGCCCCTCGGCCCCGTCCTCCAGCACGACGTCCACTTCGACGGTGGGGTTGCCGCGGCTGTCGAGAATCTCCCGGGCCGCGATTTCGACGATGGCGCTCATGTCTCGTCTCCTGTTGCGCCGCCCGTGCGGGCGGGCTGTTCGCCGCGATGGGCGTTGATCCTGCGTCCGTAGAGTTCCAGCCTGTGCCCGACCAGCTCATAGCCGAGGCGTTCGGCGACGCGGCGCTGCAGGGCTTCGATCTCGCGGTCGACGAACTCGATCACATCCCCCGACACCACGTCTATGAGATGATCGTGGTGGTCGCGGTCCGCGTCCTCGTAGCGGGCGCGCCCGTCGCGGAAGTCGCGCCTTTCGAGAATCCCGTGCTCCTCGAACAGCTTCACCGTGCGATAGACGGTCGCGATGGAGATGGCGGCGTCGCGCGCGGCGGCGCGGCGGTGCAGTTCCTCGACGTCGGGGTGGTCGTCGCTCTCTTCGAGCACCTGCGCCACGGTGCGGCGCTGGCCGGTCATGCGCAGGCCCAGCGCCTCGCACCGCTCGGCAATGCTGTCCCCCGTCGTCGGCATCGGCCCCCCGCGCTCGCGCTCCGCCGGGTGATAGCCGAGCGGGGCGGCGGGAACAACCGCCCCGTTCCGCCCCGTTCCGCCCCGTTCCGCTGTGCCGCGCCCCTGCGCGCGGTGCGCGTCGGGCTTAACCCTCTCTTGGCGATTTTAGGAAATTCTCCCGCCAACTCGAAGAACCGGCCGGAGATGCCCGATGAACCTGCAAAGCCCCGCCGCCCTGCGCCCCGCCTCCCAGAGCGCCGCCGCCGCCGCCCCGGGCGGGGACGACGCCGTCGCGCGCTACACCGACACGCTGTCGCTGGTGGAGCGGCTGCACCGCCTGCTGCTCGACGTCATCAAGGACGAGTTCGAGCGCCTCGGCCTGCTCGACGTCAACCCCGTCCAGGCGTTGCTGCTGTTCAACATCGGCGACAACGAGGTGACGGCGGGCGAGTTGAAGACGCGGGGCTACTATCAGGGCTCCAACGTCTCGTACAATCTCAAGAAGCTGGTCGAGGCGGGCTACATGCACCACCAGCGCTGCGAGGTCGACCGCCGCGCCGTGCGCATCCGCCTGACCGAGAAGGGCCGCCAGATCCGCGCCGCCGTCGCCGCGCTGTTCGAGCGTCATGCGGGCGAGCTGTCCGAGCGCAGCCTGCTCGGCGCGCAGGACGCGGCCCTCGTCACCGACGGCCTGCGCCGCATCGAGCGCTTCTGGACCGAGCAGATCCGCTACATCTACTGAGGGCGGCGCCCCTCCACCTGCGCGACGCCGCCCCGGACCCCGATCCGGGGCCGCGCTTTCCCCGGCGCTCCGCGCACAGATCGAGCGCGTCACACCCCAATGTCGTTCGCGTGGGCTCGCGCGGATCAACTCGGCGGCGCACCGCCGACTGCCGATGGTCTGCGGGCGAGGCAGTCGATCTCCACCAGAGCCCCCACCGCCAGCGCCGTCACCCCGACCGTGGTGCGCGCCGGACGGCGGTCCGGTGAAAAGAATCTCTGATACGTCTCGTTGAAGACCGCGTAGTCGCGCTCGAACTCGGTCAGAAAGCAGCGGCACTGCACGACATGCGACAGATCGAGCCCGACGCCCCTCAGCACGATCTCGAGGTTGCGCATCACCCGCTCCGTCTGCGCCTCGACGCCTTCGGGCGGCGGCGCGTCGGGCGCGTCGGGGTCGGTCGGCATCTGCCCGGTCAGGATCACCCAGCCGTCGCACTCGACCGCATGGGAGAACGGCGCCACCGGGCGCGGCCCGCCGGGGATCATGTGGAAGGACGGACCCGCGCCGCCCCCCGCATCCGCCGCCGCGACGCCTTCATCGACCGATGTCATTCTGACGCTCCGACCCGCTCTCCGGAAAATTCCGGCGCGCGACGATCATGCCCCCCGCGCGCCTGTCCGCTCAAGGCCCCCGCCCGCCCCGCTCACAGATCGAGCGCCCCCTGCTGCGACCGATCCTCCCGCGCCGCCTTGCGGTAGCTGTCGCTGCGCGCCATCGGGATGCGCAGCGGGGGAACGGCGCTGGTGAGCAGCGCCTCCACCGTCACGATCTGCACCCGCGGAATCTGCCCCCAATCCGTCTCCCAGAACCCCGCCGCCGCCGCATTGGCGATCATCGGCTTGGTCGGCTCCTTGAGGGTGAGGAAGATCCCCATCGGCGCCCCCTGCGCCTCCATCGCGCCCTTCAGCGAGCGGATCTGCGCGTCGCCGATGGCGCCGCCCTTCACCTCGATGATGCACATCTCGGTCTTGCGGCCCTGCCCCTGCACGTAGAGCACCCCGTCGATCCCCTTGTCGGCGCCGCGCTTGCCGCCCTCGCTCTTCTGACTTTTTGCGACACTTTCTCATAGTGGTGTGGCGCCGCCCCGTGATATCAGAAGCGCGAAGCTATGTTCGAGCTGGCGAGGCTTGTCGCAACCCGGCCATCGAGGGACAAGCGATGAATGTAATTGAACTACAGATGACAGGGCGTCTTCGTGGCGGTTACTATACCATTGCCGAAGCCGCACGTATCCTCCGCATGGGGACGAAGCAGCCGACAATCCGAAACTGGCTCACAGGCAACGGCTCCGAAGCTGGCCCGGTGATTGCTCGCCAATATCCGAATTCCACGAACGAACTCGGCTTCTACGACTTGATTGAAATTCGATTCATCGATTACTTTCGGCGGCAGGATGTTAGCTTACAGAGCATTCGAAAAGCGGCACAAGCTGCTCGCAGGGAACTTGAAGCGCGCCACCCGTTCGCAATGTCTAACGTCTGCTTTGTGACTGATAGGCGCAAGATTTTTAAGCTGACGGCTGAGGAAACTGGCGACAAAAGACTTATGGAGATTGTTTCTGGCCAACATGCAATGTATGATGTATTCGAGAATTTTCTTGCGAAGGGCATTGAATTTGCGCCAGATGGTCTTGCTGGACGCTGGTATCCTGAGCCAACTAAGTATCCGAAGATTTTAATTTCCCCGAAGAAGGCGCATGGACATCCAATAATCGATCCTGCGGGTGTGCCAACGCGAACGATTTTCGATCTCTGGCGAGCCGAGAATCAAGACAAGGCAGCCGTAGCGGATTGGTTTGAGATTGGGAAGTCTGATGTCGAGCAAGCTGTGGAATATGAGCTAGACTTGGCAGCATGAAGCTCATTGGCGATGAGCACGTTTCACCAAAGATCATTCGTGCAATCCGGGATCTCGGTCTTGCAGGCCGTGAGGGATGGACCATCGAGAGCGTCGTCGGATCGCGTTATGCGAGCATCGAGGACGAGGATTGGATAGTCGCGTTTGCAAATGATGGAGGCCGCGGGCTCTTGTCGGCTGATAGGGAAATGCTTCAGCGTCGAACTCTCGTCCAGCAGATCGCACAAACTGGTTTGATTGCGGTTTACTTACCAAAGAAATGGGCCTCATCGCACAAAGCGTGGCAAGCTTCGCACATATTGTTCTGGTGGCCCCGTATCGTTGCGACCTTCGAGTCTGCGCGAAATGGATCAGCTTGGTATGTTCCAGGTTCATTCGATGAAACGCAACCTTTTCGTGAAGTCCGACCCTTCGGAGAACAGATTTCCGACCAAAAAAATCAAACAGGCTGACGGAAATCACGTGCAAATTTTCCAGGATCAGAGCTCGCGCAGCACCCCCAGATTGTCGGCTCAATACAGATGTTTCATGCGCGGCCCTCCCGGCCCGCATCATCGCCGCCCGGCGCGCCGCAGATCAACCCCGCGCGCTCTCCGCTCGCCCCCTGGTCCGTGCGACCAGCACGGACCGCGCCCTCCCTCCCCCCAGGGAGGGCGCATCGCAACGCCGCGACCAGCGCAACCGCACGAGTGCTTGGCGCCATAAACCGCCATAGCTCGGGCGTTCCAAAGCGCCCACCCGAGGGAGGGCGCGGTCCTCAGCGCCCATGCCGGCCCTGGCCCCCGCTCACTCCCCGGCCAGCGCCACCCCTTCGTCGCTCAGCGGATGGCTCAGCCGCGAGACCATCTCCTTCGGGCAGATCTGCACGAACCGGCCCCGCTCGCGGTCCCAGTTGCGCAGCATCTCGCGGGCCAGCGGGCTCTCGGTCTCGCGGGCGTGGCGCTCCACCAGTCCGCGCAGCACGCCTTCCCAATGCGCCGAGCGCAACGGCCCCCAGACCACCGTCTCGGGGTTGACCCGCTCGGCGAAGGCGCCGTCGCCGTCATGCACGAAGGCCATCCCCCCGGTCATCCCGGCCCCGAAATTCGCGCCCACGGCCCCGAGGATCACGGCGGTCCCGCCCGTCATGTACTCGCAGCCGTTAGACCCGCAGCCTTCGACCACCACCTGCGCGCCCGAATTGCGCACGCAGAAGCGCTCGCCCGCCTGACCGCTCGCGAACAGCATGCCGTCGGTGGCGCCGTAGAGCACCGTGTTGCCGACGATGGTGTTCTCATGCGGCGCGATGGGCGAGCCGAGCGGCGGGCGGACCACGATCACCGCGCCCGACAGCCCCTTGCCGACATAGTCGTTGGCGTCGCCATGCACGACGATCTTCAGCCCCGGCGCCCCGAACGCCCCCAGCGATTGCCCCGCCGAGCCGCTCAGGTTCAGCGTGAGATGATCCGGCTGCAGCCCGTGGTTCCGCATCCCGAAGCGGCGCACCATGTGGCTCGACACCCGCGTGCCGATGGTCCGGTCGGTGTTCCGTATGGTGTAGGAGAGCTGCATCTTCTCCTTGTCCTTCAGGAACGGCCCCGCATCCGCCACGATCCGCGCGTCCAGAGTGTCCGGCACCGGGTTGCGCGGCTTGTCGAGCGGGTAGGAGGGCTGCGGCCCTTCCTCGACCCGCACCAGCATCGGGTTGAGGTCGAGATCGTCGAGATGCGCCGCGCCCCGGCTCACCTGCGCCAGCAGGTCGGCCCGGCCGATGATCTCCTCGAGGCTCCGCGCCCCGAGGCTCGCGAGGATCTCCCGCACCTCCTGCGCGATGAAGGTGAACAGGTTCACCACCTTGTCGGCCGTGCCGGTGAACTTCTCGCGCAGCCTCGGGTCCTGCACGCAGACGCCGACCGGGCAGGTGTTGCTCTGGCACTGGCGCACCATGATGCAGCCCATCGCGATCAGGCTGGCGGTGCCGATCCCGTATTCCTCCGCCCCCATCATCGCCGCGATCACGATGTCGCGCCCCGTTCGCAAGCCGCCATCGGTGCGCAGCGTGATGCGGTCGCGCAGCTTGTTGAGCGCGAGCACCTGATGCGCCTCGGTCAGCCCCATCTCCCAGGGCAGGCCCGCATGCTTGATCGAGGTCTGCGGCGAGGCGCCCGTTCCCCCGTTATGCCCCGCGATCAGGATCACGTCGGCCTTCGCCTTCGCCACCCCCGCCGCGATGGTGCCGACGCCCGACGCCGCCACCAGCTTCACGCAGACCTTGGCCTCGGGATTGATCTGCTTGAGGTCGTAGATCAGCTGCGCCAGATCCTCGATCGAGTAGATGTCGTGATGCGGCGGCGGGCTGATCAGCGTCACGCCGGGCGTGGAGTGGCGCAGCTTCGCGATCATCTCGGTGACCTTGAAGCCGGGCAGCTGCCCGCCCTCGCCGGGCTTCGCGCCCTGCGCCACCTTGATCTCCAGCTCCTTGCAATGGTTGAGATATTCCGCCGTCACGCCGAACCGCCCGCTGGCCACCTGCTTGATCTTGGCCGAGGGATTGTCGCCGTTGGGCTCGGGGTGGAAATGCTTGGGGTCCTCCCCGCCCTCGCCGCTGTCCGACTTCGCGCCGATCCGGTTCATCGCGACGTTCAGCGCCTTGTGCGCCTCGGGGCTGAGCGCGCCCAGGCTCATGCCGGGGGTCACGAACCGCTTGCGGATCGACGTGATGCTCTCGACCTCGTCCAGCGGAACAGGATTGGCGGCGCTCTTGAAATCGAGCAGGTCGCGCAGATGGATCGGCGGCGTCGCCCGCATGCCTTCGGAGAACTTGCGGAACGTCTCGTAGCTGCCGGTGTCGCAGGCGCGCTGCAGCGTGTGGATCAGCCCCGCCTGCCACGCATGCGTCTCGCCCGAGCGGCGGAACTTGTAGGCCCCGCCGATCGGCAGCGTCTCGACGCCCTCGCGGAAGGCGCGGCCGTGGATGTCCTCGGCCTTGTGCTGCAAACCGGCCATCCCGACGCCCGAGATGCGGCTCGGCATGCCGGGGAAGAACTCCGCCACCAGCGCGCGGGACAGCCCCACCGCCTCGAAGTTCAGCCCGCCGCGATAGGAGGAGATCACCGAGATCCCCATCTTCGACATGATCTTGAGCAGGCCCTGATTGATCGCCTCGCGATGGCGCGCCACGGCCTGCTCCAGCGGCCCCTCGATCAACCCCTTCTCCCAGCGCGCGCGGATCGTGTCCTGCGCCAGATAGGCGTTCACCGTGGTCGCGCCGCAGCCGATCAGCACCGCGAAGTAATGCGGGTCGATGCACTCCGCCGCCCGCACGTTCAGCGAGGTGAACGTCCGCAGCCCCTGCTTGGTCAGCCACACATGCGCCGCCGACACCGCGAGGATCATCGGCATCCCCACCCGATCCGGCCCGACCGTCTCGTCGGTGAGGATCAGATGGTTGACGCCCGCGCGCACGGCGTCCTCGGCTTCGAGCCGCACCCGCTCGATCTCGCGGCGCAGGGCGTCCGGCCCGGCCTCGGCGGGGAAAGTGCAGTCGATCTCGCGCAGCGACTCCGCCACCGCGTCGCGCATCGCGGCGAACTGGCCGTTGGTCACCACCGGGCTGTCGAGCGTGACGATCTCGGTCTGGCTGCCGTCCTGATCGAGCACGTTCTTGAGGTTGCCGAACCGCGTCTTGAGGCTCATCACCCGGTGTTCGCGCAAGCTGTCGATCGGCGGGTTGGTCACCTGGCTGAAGTTCTGTCGGAAGAAATGGCTCAGCGGGCGATACTTGTCCGACAGCACCGCCACCGGCGTGTCGTCGCCCATCGAGCCGATGGCCTCCTTGCCGTCCTCGGCCATCGGCGCGAGGATCGACTCGATTTCCTCGACCGTGTAGCCCGCCGCGATCTGGCGGCGGCGCAGCTCTTCGGGCGTGAACAGCGCGGGCTCGGGCGCGCCGGCGAGCTGCGCCTCGATGTCCACGACCTTCTCGATCCACTGGTCGAAGGGCTGGGCGGCGGCGAGTTCGTCCTTGATCTCGGAATCGTGCAGAAGGCGCTTGCCCTCCATGTCGATGCCGAGCATCTGCCCCGGCCCGAGCCGCCCCTTCTCGACCACCTGGCTCTCGTCCACCGGCACCATGCCGATCTCCGAGCCTGCGATCACGAGGCCGTCGCGCGTCACCACATAGCGCAGCGGGCGCAGCCCGTTGCGGTCCATGCCGGCGATCACCCAGCGCCCGTCGGTCGCGCACAGCGCCGCCGGGCCGTCCCAGGGCTCCATCACCGCGTTGGAATAGGCGTACATCGCCCGCCAGCGCTCGGGCATGGTGTCCTCCGCCGTCGACCACGGCTCGGGCACCAGCATGGTCTTGGCCATCGGCGCGTTGCGGCCCGCGCGCACCATCACTTCGAACACCGCATCCAGCGCCGCCGAATCCGACGAGCCCGCCGGCACGATCGGCTTGATCTCCTCGGCCAGCTCCCCGAAGGAACTCGACGCCATGCGGATTTCATGGCTCCTCATCCAGTTCAGGTTGCCCTTCAGCGTGTTGATCTCGCCATTGTGGGCGAGCATGCGGAAGGGCTGCGCAAGCCACCATTGCGGGAAGGTGTTGGTGCTGTAGCGCTGGTGGTAGATCGCGAAGGCCGACACGAAGCGGGGGTCCTTCAGGTCGGGATAGAACTCCGCGACCTGCTCGGCCAGCATCATCCCCTTGTAGATCACGCTGCGGCAGGACAGCGAGCAGACGTAGAAGCCTTGCGCCTGGGTCGCGGCGGCGGCCTTCTCGATGCGCCGGCGGATCACGTAGAGCTCGCGCTCGAAGGTCTCGGCGTCCACGCCCTTGGCGTTGCGGATGATGATCTGCTCGATCTCGGGCCGGGTCGCGCCGGCCTTCTCGCCGAGCACGTCGGTGTTCATCGGCACTTGCCGCCAGCCGTAGATCGTGTGGCCGAGCCGCAGGATCTCGGTCTCGACGACGGTGCGGCACGCCTCCTGCCCGCCGAGATCGGCGCGCGGCAGGAAGATCATCCCCACCGCCAGCATCGCGTCGTCGGGCTCGTGGCCGGTGCGCCGGATCTGCTCGCGGAAGAACTCCTGCGGGATCTGCACATGGATGCCCGCGCCGTCGCCGGTCTTGCCGTCGGCGTCCACCGCGCCCCGGTGCCAGATCGCCTTGAGGGCGTCGATGCCCTTCTGCACCACTTCGCGGCGCGGTTCGCCGTCCACCGCCACGACGAAGCCGACCCCGCAGGAGGCATGCTCGTCCTCCTCGCGATACATCCCCGTCTCGGCGAGGCGCTTGCGCTCGGCTTCGTGGCGCGCGGCCCAAGTCTCGTCGTAACGGGTCATGGCGTGTCTCCTTCGGTGCGGGCTGCGCAAGCGTTCGTGTTCATGTTTCCCTGGGGCCGCAGCCCCAGAACTCGATCAGGCCGGCGAGATCAGGATCGTCGAATAGGCGTTCGCGAAAGAATGTGACGTCGCTTTGGCTGCCCGGCCACATCGCTACCGGCCACGCACTATCCTCGTCGAACTCACCCCAGCCGCCGACAAGACGAGAAGTGTCAGTCGATCTGACGACGATTTCAGCTAACGCATCCGGGTCAGTATCGTCCGCTAGGCCGCCACAGAATGCATCATTGATCACTTCGGAGATCGAGCAGACGTCGGGGTTATCAAGTTCCCACGCCTGCCAACCCCGGATCCGGTCCGCGAGCACCGTCTCAAAGACGTTCCGGAATTCCGCTTCGGTCAGGGTTGGGGGAGTCTCATCGTTAGACCGCTTTATCCAGACATCCGGGTACCCGTCGCGGTCAGCCCCCCACACCCAGATATCGTCCGGGATCGACGCCGCCAGTTCATGTCGGATATCAACGGGTTCCGGCTCGTCCGGCTCCGGCTCGTCCTCGGCGAGCAGGTTGTTCGCATCCCGGAGCAGCCTTTCCGCCGCGCTCAATAAGGCCGGACCAAGCTCCAGCGTCTCGTTGATCCTCTGCGCCCGCTTCTCGGCGCTCATGGGGTATTCATGCGCCAACCGGTTGCGCAGCAGCACCAGCGTCAGGAAGTGCTGCGCATCGGCCAGCGACCCTCTCGCCTCCATGTGCCGGAAAGCGTCGCGCGCCGACCATCCCGTGGTGTTTTCCCCAAGAACCACGAGCATCGCTCGGATCAGCCGGTTGGAAAGCAGATCGACGAGCTGCTCATAGGATTTGAACAGGCTCAGCACGTCCTTCTGCTGGAGCCGAGACATGATGTCGGCGAGCCGTGGGCTCAGCGGAGCAAAGCGACCGACTTCCTCGACGGACAAGCGCAGGCTCTCCGCGACGCGTCGCGTCGCCTCGACTACCTCACCGAGGAGCGCCCGTTCCTCCTTCACAGCACGACGCCATCGCGATAAGCGATCCGCTCGATGGCCGCGCGAGGCCGGTTCGGCTCGACCAGCAGCACGTCGATCTTTCGTTCGCCAAGTCTCTCCATGAGCGCGAATAGCAGCGCGCATTCGTCCTTGAACGTTTCCCGCCCCTCGGGAACCTCCACCAGCAGGTCGATGTCGCCGCCTTTCTTGCGGTCGTCCACGCGGCTTCCGAACAGGCGCACGACGGCCTGCGGACCGAACACTTCCGCCGTTGCGGCCCTGATCCCCGCGATCTCCTCCGCCGTCAGCCTCATCCGCCGCCCCCCGCGAACAGCGCGATGGTCTCGGTCTCGCTCAGGCGCGGGCGCTCGCCGGCGAAG